>CALWOZ010000033.1 GCA_944383305.1 uncultured Clostridia bacterium
TTTGCAAATTTACTATACCACAAAGGGAAATCTTTTTTTATATTTTTTTGTTACCTATGTATTATACCTCAACATTTATTTTTTAATTTTAATATTTTACATAATATATAAACTTATAAAATATTTCCATCTGAAACTTTAAAAATATTATATTCTTCATCTAAATTTTTAAGTACATCTTCAACACCAGTACAAGTTATAATAACTTGTAATTTTTTTATATTTTTTATTAAAAACTTTTGTCTATCTTTGTCAAGTTCTGATAATACATCGTCTAATAATAAAACTGGCAAAACGGCTTTTTCATCTTCTATTAAATTTATCTCTGCTAATTTTGTGCTTAAAGATGCTGTTCTTTGTTGTCCTTGAGAGCCAAAATCTCTTACGTTTATATTATTTATAAAAAACAATATATCATCTTTATGTGGTCCATATGAAGTGGTAGTATATAAAATATCTTTATCTATACTTTTTTCTAATTTTTCTTTAAATTCTGATATTAAAACATTAGGCTTATATTTTATTTCAAGATTTTCTTTATTACTTGTAATTTCCATATGAATTTTTTTTGATATATTATTTAATTTTTTAATAAATAATTCTCTAGCTTGTATAATTTTTATACCAAATTCAATAAGTTGATTATCCCATACAAAAAGTGTATCTTTTAAGCTAGGGTCTTTTAATATTTTTTTTAAAAGAGAATTACGTTGTTTTAATACTTTATAATATTGAGATAAATTATAGTAATATATATTATTTATTTGACAAAGTTCCATATCTATAAATTTACGTCTTTCTTGAGGTCCTTGCTTTATAAGGCTTAAGTCTTCTGGAGAAAATATAACTACATTTAGATATCCAAAAAGTTCTCCTAATTTATTTATAGCTATATTATTTATAGCTATACCTTTTTTACTATCTTTTTTTAAATGTATGTCTATTCTATCGGATATTTTATCATTTTGTATGTCTAATCTTATGTGTGCCTCTTCTTTATCAAATTTTATAAGTTCTTTATCTTTATGTGTTCTGTGGCTTCTACCTGTTGCACCAATATATATACTTTCTAAAAGATTAGTTTTACCTTGTGCATTGCTTCCATAAAATATGTTTACACCATTTTTTAACTCTAATTCTAATCTTTCTATATTTCTATAATTTTTTAAAGATATTTTTTTTACATACATTTTATTCACCTATTGCTTTAAATGTACCAAAATTTTCTATTTCTATAACATCTCCATTTCTTATTTTTTTCCCTCTTTCAAGACAAATATCGCCGTTTACTTTTACAATTCCATCTAATATAAGCATTTTTGCGTCTGAACCTTGTCCTACAACTCTAGCTAGCTTTATAAACTGCTGTAACTTAATAAACTCTGTGTTAAATTTAATTTCTTCCATATAATCACCATTTTCAAATTTTTTATTATATAATATTTTTTATACTTTGTACTAAAAATGGTTATTCCTAATATTTTTAAAGACAAAAAGTTATTTATAATTTTCATCTTTAAAAATAAAGTCATAACCTAATTATAATTAATAATAAATATAGCTATTTTGATACAACATATAAAAAATGATTTTTATTCATTTATTTTTAAAGGAAGTATCAAATATTTATAATCATTGTTGTCTATTCCCTTAATAATACAAGGACTAAGAGAAGTCATAAATTGTATTAACACCTTTTCATCATCTATTGCCTTTAAAGCCTCAATTAAATATCGTGGATTAAAAGCTATGTTAAGTCCTTCACCCTCAAGGTCTATATAAATCTCTTCATAAGATGTACCAAATTCTGTGTTAGATGTAATAACAAGGTTATCATTATTTGTTATTTCTAGTTTAACAGGAGTTTTTTTATTATCTTTTGATATTAAAGATGCTCTTTCTAAACTATTTAAAAGATTTACTCTATTTATTTCTATTTTAGTATTATAATCTTCTGTAAATATTTGTTCATATTTTAAAAATTCACCATCTAATAACCTAGATACAATTATACAACTATCTAACTCAAATAAAATATAATTTTCATTAAAATATAAATTTACTATACTATCTTCTTTATCTGATAATATTTTAATAATTTCATTTAAAGCTTTAGCTGGCACAACTACTTCTGCATTTTTAAATTCTTTACTAATTTGAGTTCTTCTAAATGATACTCTAAATCCATCAATGGCAACTATGTTTAAATATCCATCTTTTATTTCCATAAGTTCACCTGTTAAGACTGGTTTTGTCTCATCTGTGGATACAGAAAATTTTGTTTGTCTAATCATATTTTTAAGAAGTGCAGAACTTATACTATATTTTTCTTCTTTTTCTACTTTATTAAGTGTAGGAAATTCTTCTCCATTTTGACCTAATATTTTAAACTCTGTTTTACCATTTTTTATAATAGTAACATTTTTTTCATCTACTTCTATTGATATATTTCCATCTGGCATATTTTTTATAATATCAAAAAACATTCTAGCATCTAAAGCAACTGTTCCTTTTTCTATTATGTCTGCTTCTATATTAGAGGTTTCTATACCAAGTTCTAAGTCATTAGATATAAGTCTAAATCCTTCTTTGTCTGCTATTAATAATATACATTCTAAAATAGGAAGAGTAGTTCTAGTTGCAACTGATTTTAAAACAATATTAATATTATTTAATAAAATATCTTTTTCACATTTAATGTTCATAAATAAATCTCCTTTAATAATGTGTAAAACTTTTTTTTAATAACTATATACAGTATAATATAATTTTTTAGTAGATATAGTAGTAGGGGGTGTTTATATGTTGAAAACTATTAAACACCTTAAAAATCAAATAAAAATTAAATTTTAAAATTATGTGGATAATTTTTTTTAAAATAAAAGTTATAAACATTATAAACATAGTAAAAAAATATAAAAAGTTTTTAACAATTTTATAACATAGTTTTAAAGTAGTTTTCAACATATAAATTTTTGATTATAAATTATTTTTTTAATATTTTATCTTTTAAAGTAATTAAAGTATTTTCAAAATTTTTATCTGTTTTAATTTTTTCTTCTATTTTTTCTATACCGTGTATAACAGTAGAATGGTCTCTATCTATGCTTTTACCTATATTTAATAAAGATTCGTTTAATATTTCTCTTGTAAGATACATATAAACTTGTCTAGCATTTGTAATAGGTTGATTTCTCTTTTTGCTTTTAATTTCTTCTATTTTTACGTTAAAGTGGTTAGATACTGCCTCTAATATAGAGTCTGTTGATAGAGATACGTCTTTATCTTGTATAATGTCTTTAAGTGCATTTTCAGCAAGTTCAACACTAAGCTTAACTCCTGTAAGGTTAGAATAGGCTATGACACGAGTTAAAGCCCCTTCTAGTTCTCTTATGTTGCTTTTAACGGATTTTGCTATAAACTGAGAAACTTCTTTTGGTATAGATATATTTAAAGATTCTGCCTTTTTTTCTAAAATGGCTGTTCTTGTTTCAAAATTAGGGGTTTTTATATCTGCTATAAGTCCACCAGCAAATCTAGAACGAAGCCTATCTGTTAATGTTTCTATTTCATTAGGTGGTCTATCACTTGATATAATAATTTGTTTTCCTGAGTCTTTAAGGTCGTTAAATGTATGGAAAAATTCTTCTTGTGTTTGTGTTTTATCTACTATAAATTGAATATCATCTATTAATAAAACGTCTATTTTTCTATATTTTTCTCTAAATTCTTTGTTTTTTTGTTCACGAATAGATGCTATAAGTTCGTTTGTAAATTTTTCACAAGAAGCATAAAGTACTTTAGTGTTAGGATTTTTGCTTAATATATAGTTTGCAATAGCGTGCATAAGGTGAGTTTTTCCAAGTCCAACATCACCGTATAAAAATAGGGGATTGTATATACCAGGGCTTTCAGCAACAGCAACAGAAGCAGCGTGTGCTAGACGGTTACTTTCACCAATTACAAAGTTTTCAAATATGTAATTACTGTTTAGGTTATTATCAGATTTTTGAGTTTTAGGTTGATTTAAAATATCATTTAACTCTTCTTCTAAAACAAGCCTAATAATAATGTTTTTTTGATTAAAGCTTTGTTCGCAGACAGCAGTTAATATAGGCATATATTTAAGTTTTATATGTTCTATATAAAATATATCAGAAGATTTTAAGGTAAGAGTATTATTTTCAAATGATATAAATTGCAAATCACCAAACCAAGTTTTAAAGGCAAAGTCACCTAGTTCTTGTTGCATAGACTTAAGGCTAGATTCCCAACAGTCTTCATAAGTATTCATTTTATACCTCCAATATAAATATTTTATACTAAAAATAGTCTATGGATATGTTTATATAAGTTATCAACATATGTTTATAACTATAAAAAAATGTATTTAATTAACATATGTTGAAAAATAAATATAAACATAAAATTTATTAAATTTTAAACAAAAAATAGTATATTTAATTAATTATTAACATAGTTATCAACATATTGTTGATAACTGTTAATAAAATATGATTTATTAACAATATATATATAATAACAAAATTATTTTATATAATCAACAATTTAATTATAAACAATTAAAATAATTATAAACATTTTAAAAAATGTAGACATATAATTTAAAATAATGTAAAATTATATAATGTAATTTTTTATAAATATTATTATTAAAAATTATAACTTACTAAAATATATTTAGGAGGCAATTATTTTGCAAAAGAGTGAAAAAATAATAATAATTTTTTTGCTTATATGTATAATTATAGTTAATATATTTATATTTTTTATATATAAAATGAATATAGATATGGATAAAAGTTTAGAAAATAAAATTGTATATGTAACTAAAACTGGTAAAACAGCTTATGAAATTTATCAAAACGATAAAATAATAGAAATATTTGATAATTATGAAGAAGCTTTAGAGTATGCAAAAAAGTATGAAAATTCTTCTATAAAAAAATCTGGAGATTATAAATGGGTATGGGATAGCAATCCTCCATATGAAGTTTATCAAGGTTATAATTTATTAAAAAAATTTGTAGACTATAAAGAAGCTTTAGAATATGCAAAAAAATATGAAAATTCTACTATATTTTTTAGAGAAAGCAATACATTTATATGGGATAGTAATACTAAAATACCAAATAATTATCAAATATATAATGTTCCTAGGATAAGTCAATATCCAGAGCTTTTTAGAGGATGTGAGGTTACAAGTCTTACGATGCTTTTAAATTATAAGGGAATAAATGTTAATAAAATGGAACTTGCAGAAAAAATTAAAAAAGAGCCATTTATTTTTACATTAAATAATAATAATATAAAATATAATGGTAATCCTCATCAAGGGTTTGTTGGAGATATATATTCTAAAGAAAATGATGGATATGGTGTATATAATGAGCCTATATACGAACTTTTAAAACAGTATATAGGTGGAGAGGCATTAAACCTAACCGGTGCTAATTTTAAAGATTTATATTATTATATAAATAAAAATTCTCCAATATGGGTTATAATAAATTCAAGATTTAAACCTTTATCAGAAGATGAGTTTGATTATCTTAATACAACAAGAGGTAATGTAAAAATGACATATAGAGAACATTCGGTATTAATAACAGGATATGACAACGAGTACATATATTATAATGACCCAATGTATCCAGATATGACTTATAAAAAAAATAAAAATGAATTTATAAAAGCATGGGAACAAATGGGAAAACAAGCAATAACCTATGTTCCATAAATCAAAAAAGAGGTGTAATAATGAATAAATTAAAAGTTATAATATTAGCAGGTGGTCAAGGCACAAGAATGAAATCTAAAATACCAAAAGTTTTACATAAAGTTTTGGACAGAACTATGATAGATTATGTTATAGAGGCATCTAACGATATTAATGCAGATGACATAATGGTTATAGTAGGTCACCAAAGTGCTATGGTAAAGGCTGTTTTAGGTTCAGATATAAAATATAGATATCAAAAACAACAATTAGGTACAGGGCACGCAGTTATGCAAGCTTTAGATTTTATAGAAGATGATGAAAATATATTAATATTATATGGAGATACTCCACTTATTAAAAAAGAAACTTTAGAAAAACTTGTTAGAATACACAAAAAAGAAAGAAACTATGCAACAGTTATTTCATCTTATGTAGATAATCCAACTGGATATGGACGTATAGTTAGAGAAAATGGCATATTTGACAAAATAGTAGAACAAAAAGACACTAATGATAGAGAAGCAAAAATAAATGAAATAAACACAGGAGTATATATTTTTAACTCTAATGCTTTAAAAACAGCTTTAAATAATCTTTCAAATAATAATTCTCAAAATGAATATTATCTTACAGATACATTAGAGCTTATTAAAAATACTGGAAATAAAGTAGGTATAATGGTGGCTGATGATAATGAAGAATTTTTAGGTGTAAACTCTAAATATGAACTTGCAACTGCCATTAAAGTTATGAAAAACAGAATAAATAAACACCATATGGATAATGGTATAACAATAGAAGACCCTGATAGCACATATATAGGTAAAGATGTAGTAATAGGGGAGGACACAGTTATACTTCCTGGTTGTATAATAGAAGGTAAAACTACTATTGGAAGTGATTGTATAATAGGTCCTTATGCAAGAATAACTAGCACAGAAATAAAAGATTGTGTTAATATAGCTCAATCTACTGTTTTAAGTTCATATATAAATAGTTATACAACAGTTGGTCCATATGCTTATATTAGACCTAATAGTAAAATAGGTGAACACGTTAAAATAGGCGATTTTGTAGAAATAAAAAATTCTACAATAGATGATAATACTAAAATATCTCATTTAACATATGTGGGAGATTCTGATGTAGGTAAAAATGTAAACTTTGGTTGTGGAACAGTTACTGTAAATTATGATGGAAAGCATAAACATAGAACAATTATAGAAGACGATGCTTTTATAGGGTGTAATACAAACCTTATAGCACCTGTTAGAATAGAAAAAAACGCATCTACTGGAGCAGGCTCTACCATAACAAAAGATGTACCACAAAATGCACTAGCTATATCTAGAGTAAAAGACCAAGTTAATAAACTAGATTATAATACAAAAAAATAAATTCTTAATTTAAAGCCAAAAATAGTTTATCTATTTTTGGCTTTAGTTATGACTTTATTATTTAAAATAAAATTTATAAACAGGGGGTTATTTTAGAATAATATAAATAGCTAATTTTGGTATATTAATAAGTAATTATAGTTATAATTATTTACTAACATACCTATTAAGTAAAAAATATAAAAAACCTTATTGTAAAAAACATAATTATAATGTAAAATATATATGAAGATTATAAATTTATAATAATATATAAAATATTTAACTATCTTAGGAGGAACAAGATTATGAACGGTGGTTGTAAAGGTGAAATAAAAATCTTTACTTGTAACGGAAATAAGAAACTTGCAGAGCAAATATCTAATGATTTAGGTATACCTTTATCTAAATGTAGCGTTGGTAAATTTAGCGATGGAGAAATAAGTATGGCAATAGACGAAACAGTAAGAGGCTGTGACGTTTATATTATTCAACCTACATCTTATCCTGTTAATGATAATTTAATGGAACTTTTAATAATGATAGATGCTTGTAAAAGAGCTTCAGCTGGTCGTATAAATGCTGTTATCCCATACTATGGATATGCAAGACAAGATAGAAAAGTTAAAGCTCGTGACCCAATTAGTGCTAAACTTGTTGCAAACTTAATTGCAAGTGCTGGTGCTGATAGAGTTATAACAATGGATTTACATTGTTCTCAAATACAAGGATTTTTTGATATACCTGTAGACCATTTATTTGGTATGCCTATATTAGTGTCTTATTATGAAGAAAAATTTAAAAATAATAAAGAAGATTTAGTGGTAGTTTCTCCAGACTTAGGTAGTGTTGCAAGAAATAGAAATTTTGCTGAAAAATTAGATATACCTTTAGCTATTATAGACAAGAGAAGACCAAAACCTAATGTTTCTGAAATAATGAATATTATAGGTGATATAAAAGGTAAAGACGTTATTCTTGTTGATGATATGATAGACACAGCTGGTACCATAACAAATGCTGCTAATGCTCTTATGGATAGAGGAGCAAAAAGTGTTTGTGCTTGTTGTACTCACCCTATTTTATCTGGTGAAGCAATTAAAAGAATAGAAGCTAGTGCTATTGAAGAATTATTAGTTTTAAACACAGTAGAGTTACCAGAGGAGAAAAATATATCTAAAATAAAACAATTATCTGTTTCAAAATTAATCTCTAACGCTATTAATCGTATACATAACGAAGAACCTGTTTCTGTTATATTTTAATAGTGTTTAAATAAAAGGCTATTTATATGTTTTAATATAAATAGCCTTTATTATATTTTTATGCTAAAGGGGAGGGGATTAATAAAATTATTTATTATAAATTATATTTTTTAATTTTTTACCTATAAAATAAGCTAAAAATATAGATAATATATCTTTTATTAAATATGGTATAGATACTAAAACTAATGAATTAAAAAAATGAGTTTTGGTTAAAAAACTAAATTGTATAACACCTAATAAGTGGCAAATAATAAGACCAATTATGCCATAAAAAATATTGTTAAATCCACAAAAAAATGAAAGAAAAATAAAACCAAATAAAAATCCACCAGTAACAGATATAAAACTAGATATTCCTCCAGTTAAACCAGCAAAAACAGGTAATCCAATACTCCCTAGTATAAGATAAACAATAGTAGATAATGTACCATATTTTTTACCTAAAACAAAACCAGCTAATGATATAGAAAATGTTTGTAATGTAAAAGGTACACCTAAAGGTGTAGGAATAGATATAATAGATAATATAGATATAATAGCAGAAAATATAGCAATGTATGTAATATCTTTTGTTTTCATAATAACCTCCAAAAATAAATTGTAAACATATAATATCATAATGGTTTACAATTGTCAACTATAAAATCTAATATAAGCTATTAAAATAAACCACTTATATATTTAAGTGGTTTTATAAATTTATTTATTCACATTTATGTATTTAAAAATTATATTAATTACTATAAGATTAACAATTTATTATTTTTATTATATAATATTTTATCTATAATTAATTTTTAATTTTTTTACTATGAAATAAGCTAAAAATATACATATTATAGGCATTATTAAATGAATTAAATAACTTATAATTGCTAAAGTGGATTCAACAGGATTTGATAAAGGTATTAAATATAAATAGTTTTGAAATTTTTCAAAATCTTTAAAATTTAATAAAACATTTGATATAATAATCAATAATAAACGTTCTATGGTCATTAAAAAAAAGTAAATAATAATACCAGCTAAGTTATAAAAAATATTATTAAATCCACAAAAAAATGCAATAAATATAATCCCTAAATAACTAATATAAAAAACAGGATTATTAAAAAAAATTAAAAAAATAGCTGTTTTTAATATAAGAAAAATAAGAGTAAATAATGTACCATACTTTTTACCTAAAACAAAACTACATAAAGCTATTAAAAATATTTCTATTGAAAAAGAAAAAAATGTTTTTAATGAAATATATAAAATCATAGAAGATACATTTAAAGGCTCAATAGAAATAAATCGAAAGATAAATGTATTTATGATTAATAATATAAATATTATAGATGAAAAAATAGTAGGATTAATATTTTTTGTTTTCATAATAACCTCCAAAATAAATTTTAAATAAATAGTATCATAATAGTTTATAATTATCAACTATAAAATTAATAATATTAAAAAAATCAAGATGATTAAAATTTAATTATCTTGATTTTTTTATTTTATTTTTTAAAAAATGTTTTATATTAATATATATATTATATACTAAATTTAATAATATAAAAATATTTATAACATTTCCTAAAAAAGGTAATATCATAAATTCTGAATTGAAAATTAATGTATCCTGAGTAAATTGATGAGGGTCAATTCTAAAAAATTTAGATGGATATCCATAAAAATATTTTTCATCAGTTGGAACTATGTATGCTAAAATTAAAACTATCCAAAAAGAGCAATTTAAAAATTTTGACTTAAAAAATTTATTCATTATAAAATCCTCCAATTAAAATAATTAAATAAAAAATTTTTAAAACTTGATTAGTTAAATTAACTTCAACACCATATTTTTTCAAGGTTATTTAATTAATTATAAACTAATATTTTAAAAAATTAAGATATTTTTGCATAATTATAGATTATGTTGACATAATAGAAATTAAAGTTAAAATTGAAATATTTATTAAGTTTTTAATACATATCCTCTACTTTTTATACTATTTGTGTATATATTTTAATATTTATTTTAATCTCTGTCAATATTTTTGATAAATTTTTCGAATTAATAAATTTACTATTAAATTAATAATATTAAAATAAGCTAATTATACAATAGTACAATTAGCTTATAATTAATTTATTTTATTTATTCATAGCTATATTTAAAGCTTCTATTTCTTCTTTAGCAAGTTTATGTTTAGGGCTTTCACCGTTTATTATTTCTTTTGCATAGCTATAACAAGCTTCTCTAGAGTAAATACTATTTATAACTATACCATTATTATATTCATCTAATAAAGCGATGGCATAACATAAATCTCCACCGACTTCATCAAAAGGATTATATCTTACAATAGATACTTTTTGAACTGCATTTTTTAATTTTTCATTAGTAAGATAAATAAGTTTATTTGTTGATTCTATATCATTAGATAGAGATTGTCTATTATTTTCTATTTTATCTAATATTTCTTGCTCTTTTAATAATACTTCTTTAACATTTTTATTATATGTTACAAGCATATTTTCAATATCCATATTTTTATCACTAGGTAAAAATTTTTTTAATCTTTTTTTAACCTTTGATAAACTAACTATAAGACAAATTATAAAAATAAACTGTATTACAAAAAGACAAGCGAATATACTAATAGCTAAACTAGAATATAGTTGTGGGTCAAGTTCTAATATATAACTATCCATTTTGGACCTCCTTTATAATTTTTTAAATAGACAAAAAAGTCTATCAAGTTCTTCTTTAGAATAATATTCTATTTCAATTTTACCTTTGTTTTTATTATCTTTTATATTAACCTTTGTGCCTAAAATTTGATTTAGCTGTTTAGAAATATCCATATAAAGTTGTTTTTTATATTCATCGTCTTCTATATTTTTAGATTTTTTTTCTTCAGTTTTTTGTTCTAATAATTTTTTAACAAGTTCTTCAGTTTGTCTAACACTATATTGTTCTTCTATAATTTTTTCAGCAAGTTCAAACTGTATATCCATATCTTCAATAGGGAGTAGGGCTCTGGCGTGACCTTGAGAAAGTCTTAATTCTATAACAAAAGTTTGGACTCTATTATCAAGTTTTAAAAGTCTCATAGAATTAGCAATAGTAGCTCTGTTTTTACCTACTTTTTCTGCTATTTGTTCTTGATTTAGATTAAATTTATCTTGAAAAGTTTTATATGTTAAAGCTTCTTCTATTGGATTTAAGTTTTCTCTTTGAATATTTTCTATAAGGGCTACTTCAAGAGATTGTAAATCATCATATTCTTTTATAATAATAGGTATTTTTTTAAGTTTTAACTTTTTAGCAGCTCTAAAGCGTCTTTCACCGCTTATTATTTCATAAAATTCGCCTTTTTTCTTTACTATTATAGGGCTTATTATACCCACATTTTTAATAGATAATGCTAGTTCTTCTAAAGTTTCATCTTTAAAAGATTTTCGAGGTTGAGATTTATCTGGTTGAATTTTATTTATATCCATTTCTATAATTTTATTATTAAAATTATTATCTTCCATAAAGTTGTTATCATTTATAGACGTTAAATTTTCATCTTTTATTAAAGCACCAAGTCCTTTACCTAATCCTTTTTTAATCATTTTATCCCTCCTGATTATAGATTACTTCTTCAGCTAATAACATATACGCTTCTGCTCCTTTAGACTTTGGATCATATAGATTTATAGGCTTACCGTGGCTAGGAGCTTCGCTTAATCTTACATTTCGTGGAATAATACTTCTATAAACATTTTTTCCTAAATGTTGTTTTACTTCTTCTACTACTTGTAAGGATAAGTTTGTTCTAGCATCATACATAGTAAATACAACACCTTCTATTTTTAAAGAAGGATTTAATTTTTTTTGTACAAGATTTATAGTATACAAAAGTTGAGACAGACCTTCTAATGCGTAGTATTCACATTGTAATGGTACTAATATTGTATCTGCAGCTGTTAGAGCATTTATAGTAAGCATATTTAAAGAAGGAGGACAATCTACTAAAATATAATCATATTCATCATTTACTTTATCTAAAATTTGTTTTAAAAGATATTCTCTATTATCTTTATTTACAATTTCTATTTCTGCTCCAGACAATTCTATATTACTAGGTAAAATATGTAATTTTTCAAAATAGTCAATTTCGATTTTTACTTGTTCAAATGTAGCATTATCTAATAATAAATCATAAAATGTGTATTCTAATTGATTTTTATCTATACCAAGTCCACTAGAGGTATTTCCTTGTGGGTCAGAATCTATAACTAAAACTCTTTTATTAAGTTCTGCTAAACAGGCAGCTAGATTTATAGAAGTAGTTGTTTTACCGACACCACCTTTTTGATTTGCGATAGCAATTATTTTACCCATTTTTTCACCACCTAAAAAATAATATAATTAATTATAACATAAAAGTGTTTCACGTGGAACATTTTTATTAAAAAAATATATGTTATAATTCTACATTTTTTTTGTGAAACAACATTTTTCGTATAATGTTTCACGTGAAACATATAATTTAAAAATATATAATTTTTATCTTGAATATTAAAAAAGGTTGAAGATAAAATCTTCAACCTATTGTACTTTATTATCATCATCTTTTTTTTCTATATCAATTTTTTCAATAGATTTACTATTATTTGATTTTTTAGAGTATTTAATAATAAGAGTAGAAATAATAATAGCAAGTGCTCCTAATATACATATTTTAAATATTTCTTCTAAATCAAAATATACAACACTACGAAATAAATGTCTACCCATATGGAACATATTATCAAAAATATCATCAAAAAACTCTATTATCATAGGTACTACAATAATAAAACCTAATATAAACATAAATAATTTATTTTCTTTAACAAAGTTTTTTATATCAGATATATTATCTTCTTGATAAATACCTCTTTCTAAGTTACCTTTTAGCTTAAATGCGTCAAATAACCCAAATACATAAGTTATTAATATTAAAGGAGAAAAGAATTCTATATAAAGACCTAATAAAAATATAATTAATAAAGATAAACCTCTTTTGGTATATCCTAAGTACATTTGTGCACAACCTGGCAAAACGGAACATATAAGTGTTAAAAAACTACTTTTATATACTCTACCACTAGTATGTGTATGTGTTTCAGAAGTATGAGGTTTATAACTTTCAGTTGGCGTTGTACTTTTAATCTTTTGTTTTAAACAATCTTTACAATATATTCTACCATCAACTTCTAACACACAGTTTTCACATATCCATTCGCCACATACATTACAAGTATTTGTAGCATTTACATCTTTATGATATTTACAATTCATAATAATTACCTCCTAATTTTCATCTATATTTTTTAAAAATTTATTTTTTAAAATATTATTTTTTATATAAAAGCTATCACATAAACTATATAAAAATAATATAATAGCAAATATTTCAAAATTTAGCCATAAAAAGATAAAAAATAAACTTAACAAACCTAATCCCTTTTTACTATTACCTAAATATAAATAAGTACAACCAGGAATAAATGAACTTATAATAAACCAAAGTTTATTAGGATTAGTATTAATATATAAATCTTTATAGTTAGTTATTATTAAATCATTTTTTTCCATATATTCAATTTTTTCTACTTTTCTTTTTATGTTAAGTCCTTGATAAAAGCTATAAATAAAAGTTATCATAGCAAGTGTTTCAAAATTTAAACCTAAAAATATAAAGAAAAGTATTAAATATTTTAAGCCTTTTTTATCACCTAAATATAATGGAAGGCAACCAGGAATAAGATTTAACATATATAATAAAGGATTTTTACTACTATATGTTGAAGTAGTTATAAAATCATTGTTTAAAGTGGCAATATTAGTTTTATTATTTTCTTGTCTATATTTTTCTTTTAAACAATCTTTACAATATAGTTTATTGTCTAGCTCTAAAACACAATTTTCACATATCCATTCACCACATACATTACAAGTATTGGTGGCGTTTATGTTTTGATGATATTTACAATTCATATAAACCTCCTTATATATTATTGTAATCTTTTATCAATAACTTTTTCTTCTAGATAATTTTTATTTCTTTTTTTAAAAAATTTATAAGCTAATTTGTCAATAAATCCATCTACATATACATTATTTTCTATATATTTTCTAGATATATTAGCATCAAATAAACTATAAACATATATAACTAAATCTAAAGTAGGAAAAAATAAACAACCTATTAAAAAAATAATTTCTAATAAAGTAGATAAATAAAATACACTAGCAAAAAATAAACAAACTCCAGTTAAAAATATATTTAATAAAAAGCTAGATAGTAAAAATGCTCCTTTTTCTTTTTTTCCTAAAAATATTTGTCCAACTCCAGGAACTAAGCTACACATAAAAGTACCTAAAGAACTAATATTTTTTTGCTCAAGTTTTTTTTCTATACAAGTTTTACAATATTCTTCTCCTTTTATGTTAAAAATATTTTCTTTAGGGATAAGACTACCACACATACCACATATTTTATAATCTGTATCATTATTCATAAATACACCTCCAATTACTTTCTTATATATAAAAACGTAAATATTTTAAAAAAGTCTTATAATTTTATATTTTTAAATACAATAAGTTAATTATATATTTGAAATTAAGCTATATATGTGATATTATTATAATTAAGAAAATTATGTCTAATCTATATTAAATGAAAGGAATTATTTATGAAAAAATTAAAGTTAATATATAATCCTTATTCTGGAGATAAAACCTTTAAATTTGATTTAGATATATATGTTACAAATCTTCAAGAAGCAGGCTATGAAGTTCATATGTTTAGGACTATAAAAAAGGGTGATATAGAAAATCATTTAAAAGAAGTACCAAAAGATTTTTATGATGCTTTTATAATAGCTGGTGGTGACGGGACTATAAATATAGTTGTCAATAGTCTTATGAAATATGGTTTAAATCATATACCTATTGCTATTATTCCAGTTGGAACAGCTAATGACTTTGCTAGATTTTTAAAATTACCTAAAGAGCCAGATGACGCTTGTAAAATAATAGCTAACAACAATACTATACCAGTTGATGTAGGACTTTGTAATGAAACATATTTTATAAATGTGTGTGCAGGTGGGCTATTTGCTAATATTAGTGAAAAAATAGATAAAAACTTTAAAGAAGTTTTAGGAAAGCTTGGATACTATATAAGAGCATTACAAGAAATGCCTTTTTATAAGCCTATAACATTAAAGATAACTAACTCTAAAGAAACAATAGAAGATAAATTTGATTTATTTTTAGTTTTAAACACTTCAGGGACAGGAAGTATAAAAAATTTATCTCCTAAGGCATCTATAAGTGATGGAGTTTTTGATTTTATTGGCTTTAGAAATGTAGGGATAACAAATTTACCTAGTTTTGCTATAAAGGTTTTAAAAGGAGAATATTTAGAACACGATAAAATACTATTCTTTCAAGATGAAAAAATAACTATTGAAAGTGTTGAAGATATATATTCAGATTTAGATGGAGAAAAAGGACCAAAACTACCTATAACCATAAAAAATATATCAAATGCTATAAAAGTATTTACAAATTAAGGAGGAAAAAATGGATTTTAAAGAACAAATTGCATTATTAATAAGTAATGTTACAGATTTAGATAAAGATGAAATATTAAATATTATTGAAATACCTAACTCAGATATGGGAGACTTTGCTTTTCCTTGTTTTAAACTTGCAAAAACAATGAAAAAATCACCAAATATAATAGCTAGTGAACTTGCAGAAAAAATAGAAAAAAGAGACTTTATATCTAATATACAAGTTGTTAATGCTTATATAAATTTTTATGTTAATAAATCTACTTATGTAGAAAAAGTTTTAAATAAAGTTTTATGTGAAAAAGAACACTTTGGTGATAACACTATGGGAGAGGGTAAAACTATTGTCATAGATTATTCTTCTCCTAATATAGCTAAACCTTTTCATATAGGTCATCTTCGTTCTACAGTTATAGGTAACTCTCTTTATAAAATATTTAAAAAATTAGGATATAATGTAGTAGGAATAAATCATTTAGGAGATTGGGGTACTCAGTTTGGAAAGTTAATAGTTGCATATAAAAAATGGGGCAACAAAGAACTTGTAGAAAAAGATGACATAAAAGAACTTAGTAAAATATATGTTAAGTTTCACGAGGAAAGTGAAAAAGACCCTTCATTAGAAGATGAAGCTAGATTATGGCTTGTAAAAATGCAAGAAGGGGATAAAGAAGCTTTAGAACTTTGGAAATGGTTTTGTGACATTAGTATGAAAGAATTTGAAAGAGTGTATAAAATGTTAAATATATCTTTTGATTCTTATGCTGGTGAAAGTTTTTATAACGATAAAATGCAGGCAGTAGTAGACGAACTTTTTCAAAAAAATATACTTGTAGAAAGTGAAGGGGCTAAAATTGTAGACCTAGAACCATATAATATGCCTCCTTGTTTAATATTAAGAAGTGATGGAGGGACTTTATATCCTACAAGAGATATAGCAGCTGCCTTTTATAGAAAAAAAGAATATAACTTTGAAAAATGCTTATATATTACGGCTTTAGATCAAAACTTACACTTTGCTCAATGGTTTAAAGTTATAGAGCTTATGGGATATGATTGGGCTAATAATTTAGTTCATATACCTTTTGGGCTTGTTAGTTTAAATGATGGCAAACTTTCTACTAGAAAAGGTCACGTTGTTTTAATGGAAGATATTTTAAATAGTGCCATAGAAAAAACAAAAAATATTATAGAAGAAAAAAATCCTAACCTTGAAAATAAAGAAAAAATAGCAAAAGATGTAGGTATAGGTGCTGTTATATTTAATGATTTATTTAATTCTCGTGTTAAAAATGTTGTTTTTGATTTAGAGAGAATGTTAAATTTTCAAGGAGAAACAGGTCCTTATGTCCAATATACTCACGCTAGAGCTTGTAGCATATTAAACAAAGAAAATTTTAGCGAAGATTTATTAAAAAATATAGACTTTAAATTAATAGAAGATGAATATTCTTTTGAACTTGTTAAGCTTTTAAGCCAATATCCAGATAAGATAATAGATGCGTCTAATAAATATGAGCCATTTATCATTACAAGACATTTAGTAAATATATGTCAGGCTTTTAATAAGTTTTATGACGAAAACAATATAAAAAATAGCGAAAAAGACCTTAAAAATGCAAGACTTTTAGTAGTTTATGCTACAAAAATTATTATATCTAATGGACTATATCTTTTAGGTATAAACTCACCAGAAAAAATGTAAAATAAAAAGACGGAAATTAATCCGTCTTTTAATATTTAATCAAAGTAAAAAGTTGATTTTCTAAAATAAGGGCTTAAATATCTAAAAATATAGATTTTACACAATAATTTATATTTTTAAATGTAGTCAATTTAAAAATATAAAACTACTATCAAATTTAAGTATAATAAATAATAATCTTATAAAATATAATAAATAAAAATTTTAAATTTATTTTAAATCATCTAAAAAGTATCCATTAGAACTTGCAAATAGTCCATTATTATCTTTTATAGATAATCTTATAAATCCTTCATTACCACTTAGTTCAAAATAAGCTTCGGTTATAGTTTCTCCTTTTTTAGCTAGTTTTTTATAACAATGTCTACCAGCTGTTATTACAAATATTTTTTCAACAGGGCTAGTTTTTATGTATAGAGTATTATTTTCTATATAAAGCTCTTTTATTTCAGGCCCTATAGAAGAATAAAAATTACCATTTAATAAGGAGTTTATTATGTCTTTATATGTAAGACTATTAGCCTTTATCATAGTAAAACCACCAAAAGAATCACATAAAGGACTATCAAAAGGTTCTACGTTGTGGTTATCATCAGTAGCCACACAATATATTTTATTATTAAGCCTTAACATTTCATCATAAGACTGAGGGTTATAACCATATAAGCCATCGTGTTCACAACCGTGATTATATATTTCCATACCCCAAAGACCTTTTAAATTTTTCATATCATCATAGTTTTGTAAAGACCAAAAAGGGTGGTTATAACAAGCTATAAATCCTAAGTCTTTCATATCTTTTATATATTTATTAAGTTTTTCAAAGTTGTAATATTCTTGTTCTGGCAGAGGAGTTTTTTCTTTTTGTTCTATATTTTCAGTTGGATTTGTATCATATAAATTAATATGATATGTTTTAGTTATAGGCCAGTCTTTGCCTTGTTCATTAATATCTATTTCATATCCAGCAATAGCTAAAAAGTTATCATCGTTTAAGTGCTTATGATTTTTATATATTCTGTGGTCTGTAAAGGCTATTATAGAATATCCTTGTTTTTGATATACCTCTTTAGATTGCTCTGGTGTTAATGTTCCGTCAGAAAATGTTGTATGACTATGAAGATTAGCCTTATAAAAATTGCCTTCTTTTGATAATAAATAGATTTTCTTATCCATAATAAAATTCTCCTTTTTATAATTAATTATATTAAAGAATTTTTAATTTATAGTTTTTCCATTTTTTTAATATACATAAACATATAACACAAGATATAATAGCTAATAAAATCCATACTAATATTGTATTTTCCCACCCTATATACTCAGACATTATACCTATGCCATATGTAGATATGGCACCTCCTATATAAACAAAAGAATTTAATACTCCAGATACAGATGATACTCTATCTATCTTTGAAAAATTAGTAGGTAAAACTCCTATAAGCATAGTATTAACCCCCATCATAGTAGTAGTGGATATACCAAGCATTATAAGCGATATAAAAATATTTTTACCAGAAAATACAAATAATACAAATAAACAAATACTACATAAAAAGAAAAATATAGAAGAAGTTTTAATTTCATCTTTAAATTTATTATTTAATAAAGAAGCAAAATATACTCCAAATATATTAAAAATAGGTATAATTATTGTGCTAACTATTGAAATAAAATCACCTAATTGATAAATTTCATTTATATAAACAGGTACCCAATTAATAACACCATCTTTTAAAGCACCTTGAACAATAAGACTAAATAATAAAAATATAAATCCAGATTGTAATATTACATAAAATAAATTTGTATTAGTATTTTTAGTTTTTATATTATTTAAAGTAGTTTTATTATATTCTATACCATAATTTTTAGCATTTTTCTCTATTAAGCTATATCCCATAAGCCATAAAAAGCTAATTATTAATAATATAATGCTAGATATAATAAAAACAAATTTCCAGTCTTTTATAGATATAATAGTTGCTGTCATAAGATAAGCTAACATAGTGCCAATAGGTACAGATAAGTTTAAATATATACATATTTTAGTCTTTATATTATCATCTAAAAAATCTACTACAAATTTAATCATAGGAGACCATATAAAAGCTTGAAAAAGTCCGTTTATAGACCAAAAAAATGACATAACTAAATAATTATCATTAAAAGCCATACATAAGTTTGAGATAGAAGAAACAAAAACACCTATAAACACTAACTTTTTAGGCGAAAACTTATCTCCTAAAAATCCACTTATAAATTGTCCTATTCCATATGTAAAAAAGAATGTTGTACCTATAAATCCAGTTTGACTTTTAGTAAAATTACTATTATTTAATATAGCTGTTATACTAGCGGAATAGTTTAGTCTACCAAGATATGTAGATAAATATACTAAAAAACATAGGCTAAATAAGAAAATAATAAATTTTTTATTTTTTAATTTATAATGTTTTGTGTCCATTTTTTCTCCTTAATTATATATATTTAATATATATATAAAATTTACCAACTAATATATACTATTTTATAATAATTAAATATTAAAATCAATAATATATTGTACATAAAAAATAGTGGTTTTAAAATTAACCACTATTTAAAATTTTTAATATGAATGTATAATTACGAGAATATAGTTTAAATATTTTTATTTAATAGTTTAGATAAATAATTATGAAATAGGATATTTTGGCTATCTTCATCAAAGAAAAATTGTAAATCTATTTTTTCAACTTCTTTAATGGCTAATTTTAATATATTTTTTCCTTTTTCAGTATTAAAAATAGATTTTGCTCTTGTATCTTTTACATTAGTGTTACGAGTTATAAGATTTTTATTTTCAAGTAATCTAACAGTAGATGATACAGTCATAGTATCAATCATAGAAAAATCTGATATGTCTTTTTGAGTGACACATATATTTTGTTCACACAATTCTTCTATAACACAGAGAATTACAAATTGTGTATGAGTTAAATTATATGGTTGTAAAGCTTGTTTAATTTTTCTTTGCCATAGCATAGAGGTTTGCCAAAATAATAGTCCTGTACTTTCTTTATTATCTTTAAAATTTGAAAACTTCATATAATTTTATAAAGAAATAAGATTTTCAAGACAGTTTTGTACGCCTAAAGAAAGATTTTTCCCTATATTCTCTATTTGACATTCATCTTTACCTTCAATTTTTATAGTATGAGTAATAGTTATAGTGTCATCATTATTTTCTGTTAATAAATGGTCAAAAGATACAGTTATATCACCAAGGTTAGACTGTGTTGTAAAGCTTTTTTCATAAGTACATTCAGTTAATAAAAATTGAAGTTTTGAATTATCAGCCATTTCCATAATTCCGCTAGTTCCAGAGCAAAAATCTCCTTGAAGATGAACAGATTTTAAACTTTTATCCCAAACACACCATTTGTTTGCATTAGAATATAAGTCCCAAATTTTTTTACAATTAGATTTTCCAGTAATAGATTTTTCATAATAAAACATAATTTTACCTCCAAAATAATAAGTACACTTACTAAAATAATAAGTATACTTATTATATATCAACTTATATTTAATGTCAAGTTTTGTATAAATATATTTAATTTGTATTTTTTGTCTATTAAATTAGCAAAAATTTAAATAAAGTCGAAAAATTGTATATATAATGATAAAAAAATACTTTTATATTTTGAAGAATAATGTTATAATAAAATAATGTTTTTAATTAATTGTGAGGTGTAAGGAAAAATAATGGAAAAACTTGTTGTTACAGGTAAAAATAAATTATCTGGTGATGTTTTTATAAGTGGTGCTAAAAATGCCGTTGTTGCTATAATACCAGCTGCTATTATAGCAGAGGGTGTTTCTATTATAGAAAATTTACCTTGTATAGAAGATGTTACAAGCTTTATAACAACTTTAGAAGGTTTAGGTATAAAATGTGAATTATTAAATGAAAATACATTAAAAATAGATTCTACAAATATAAATAGTTCAATAGCTATAAATGATGATGTAAAAAAAATAAGAGCATCTTATTATCTTATGGGTGCTTTAATTGGAAGGTTTAAAAAAGTAGAGGTTGCTCTCCCTGGTGGTTGTAACTTTGGGTCAAGACCAATAGACCAGCATATAAGAGGATTTAAAGCTCTTGGTATAGATGTGGTTGTAGAGGATAATATAGTAAAATTAGATGGTACAAACCTTAAAGGAGCCAATATATATTTAGATATGGTTAGTGTTGGTGCTACAATAAATATTATGTTAGCAGCTGTATTAGCAAAAGGAGTTACTGTTATAGAAAATGCGGCAAAAGAGCCCCACGTGGTAGATACAGCTAACTTTTTAAATATGCTTGGAGCAAAAGTAACAGGAGCCGGTACAGATGTTATTAGAATAACTGGTGTAGAAAAACTTCACGGTGGAGAATACACTATAATACCAGATCAAATAGAAGCTGGTACATATATGATAGCAGCTGCTATATCTGGAGGAGATGTATGTGTTAGAAACATAATACCAAAGCATATGGATTCTTTAGTAGCAAAGCTTATAGAGATGGGTTGTGAAGTAGAAGAAGGAGATGACTATATTAGAGTAAAATCTGATGGTAATCTTAATGCAACAAACGTTAAAACTATGGTTTATCCCGGGTTTCCCACAGATTTACAGCCACAGATGACAACGCTTTTAGCTGTTGCAAAAGGGACAAGCTATCTTACAGAAAATGTATGGGAAAATAGATTTCAATATGTAGATGAACTTAAAAAATTAGGTGCTAACATATCTTTAGACGGGAGAGTAGCAACAATAAATGGAATAGATTATTTTAAAGGTGGCGAAGTTAAAGCTACAGATTTAAGAGCAGGAGCAGCAATGATTTTAGCAGGTCTTCGTTCAAAAGATGAAATAGTCATAACTAATACAAAATATATTGATAGAGGCTATGAAAAAGTAGAATACAAATTAAAATCTCTTGGTGCTGACATAAAAAGGATAAGTGATTAATATGGGTTTAGAGTTTACAACTCTTGCTAGTGGTAGCAAAGGCAATAGTGTATATATTGGTACAAAAGATACAAAAATATTAATAGATGCAGGAATTAGTGGAACTAAAATAGAAAGTGCGTTAAAAGACATAAATGTATCTTTAGATGAAATAGATGCAGTATTTATAACTCACGAACACTCAGACCATATAGATGGAGTAGGTGTCTTATCAAGAAGATATAATTTACCAATTTATGCAACAGAGGGTACGTGGAATAATATGCCTGAAAAGATAGGCAAAATATCAAAACCTAATAAGAGATTAGTATATAAAGACGAGGGTATAGTATTAAATGATTTATTTATACGTCCTTTTGAAGTACCTCACGATGCAAAAGAACCTGTTTGTTACAGCGTTTTATATAATGGTATAAAAATATGTGTAGCAACAGATATGGGACATATAACTAGAAATGTAATAGAAAATATAAGACATTCTTCTGCCCTTGTTTTAGAAAGTAACCACGATATAAATATGCTAAAAAGTGGAGATTATCCATATAATTTAAAAGAACGTATATTAGGAAAATTTGGACATATATCAAATGAAACTTGTGGTAAGTTATTATCTTGTGTTATGAATGACAAATTAAAAAATGTATTTTTAGGTCATCTTAGTCAAGATAATAATACACCAGAGTTAGCTTATTTAACTGTTGCAAACACATTAGAAGAATTTGGCATACAAGCTGAAAAAGATGTTAATTTGCATATAGCCAAATCTTATGGTATAACAGAACTTATAAAACTTGAAGAATAATAAATTTTTTTGTATGAAATATCAAAATCAATAAAGGGTTCTAAGTTAGAACCCTTTTTGTATATTAAAAATAAAGGAGAATTTATGAAAATTTCTATAATATGTGTTGGGAAAATTAAAGAAAAATATTTTACTATGGCAATAGATGAATACTGTAAAAGACTATCTAAGTATATAAAACTTAATATTGTTGAGATACAAGATGAAAAAGCACCAGAAAATTTAAGCCTTGCAGATGAAGAAAATATAAAACTTAAAGAAGGTGAAAAAATATTAAAATCTATAAAAGACGAATTTGTAGTAGCCTTATGTATAGAGGGAAAACAGCTTGATAGTGTGTCTTTATCTAATTTTATACAAGATAATATGAATAAAGGGATTAGTCATATATCTTTTGTTATTGGTGGGTCTTTAGGCTTACATAAAAGTGTAACAGACAGGGCTAATTTTAAACTTAGTTTTTCTAAAATGACTTTTCCTCATCAGCTTATGCGTGTTATTTTGTTAGAGCAAATATATAGAGCAGAAAGAATATTAAAAAATGAACCATATCATAAATAAAGTTAATTTTAGATTAAGGAGGTTAACATATGTTAAATAATGTAAAACTTATTTCAAATAAAAATATTAACAAGCGTAGATATGCCTTAATGGAAATATTAGATAAAAATAATATAGAATATACCTTAACAAATAGAAATATAGGTGAAAACTATGTTAAAAATATAATAGTCAATTTTAATAATAATAGTGATAAAAAAATAGTAATAGGTGCACATTATGATAATTTATATGGGAGCTTAGGAGCAAATGACAATGCAACAGGCGTAGCTATATTAATAGAAATAGTAAAATATATAAAAGAAAATGGTATAAATAAAAACATAGATATAGTATTTTTTGATAGAGAGGAGTATGCAGACAGAGGTAGTGAACAGTATATTAAAGAAGTAGGAAAAGAAAATATACAGGCTATGATTAATATAGACACTTGTGGATTTGGAGATACTATAATAATAGGTACAGAAACAAACTTAGAAAAAATGTATAGTTTAAACATAATGAACCAAAGTTTATTAAATAAAAAATATATACAAACAATAAAATTAAATCCAGGCTCTGACGATAGAAGCTTTGAAGAGGAAAATATACCTAATATTCACATTCAAGTAGTCCCTCAAGATGATTTAAAAATAATAACAAAAATTATAGAGTGTGAATTAAATGAGCTAGAATTATCAGAAGAATTATTAAATTCTAGACTTAAGTTTATGGAAACAATACACAATGGGAAAAATGATAATTTAGAAATTGTAAATGAAAGCTCTATGATTTTAGTGTTAGATTTATTAATTAGTATTATAAGAAATATACAAAAATAGTTACAAAATAGTATTAAATAATTACAAATTATACATAATAATATATATTTTAACAAAACTATTATAACCAAAATATAATAGAAAATATATTTATAATTTGTATAATTTTAATATTGAAATAATTGGGATTATATGGTATATTAAATTATATTATTCGAATAATATTTAAATTAATTTAATTTTAAGGAGCGATGTTTATGAAAAAAGGTATAGGTGTTTTTAGTGTTTTAGCATTATCTGCAGTTTGTTTATTATCAGTACCAGCTAAGTCTACATTAGCAGCTGGAGCCGAATTACCAGAAAACTTTAAAGAAATTAAAGAACAAGAAGCTAGAATGGGATTAAACGATGTTGTACGTTCATATAGTAGCTATCAAGGTTCAACAGTTAGCATAACTTATACAGAAAGACAAAGTAACGGAGATACTTACTATTATAAAGGAACTCTTAGCTATATAGGAAGAGGCTATAAAGGGTCATATGACTATTTAGGAGATAAAAGAGATTTTGATTTATATAAAATAGTAAAATCAGACGGAACAGTTATTAACCCTAAATCTTTATAATCCCTATTAAATTGACATCATTATGAAAAACTTAAAAAAATTAAGTATATTGTTTTTAATAATATTATTATTTATAACTTTTTTTATTAAATTTAATATAATATATATTTCAGTATTTAGTGAAAGTATGAGCCCTACATTAAACATAGATGACAAAGTTATATCAATAAATAAAAATCTTACTAATATAAACACCGGTGATATAATAGTATTTGAAAGTAATGATGAAATGTATAACGGAGGTCTTTTAATAAAAAGAGTAGTGGCTAAAGAAAACGATTATGTAAAAATTAAAGACAATAAGTTGTTTGTTAACAACCAATTTATTAAAAATATTGGAGATATAAACTCAGATAATCTTGACTTATTAATAGATGAAAATGAATTTTTTGTCTTGGGAGATAATGTTAACAATTCTTATGACAGTAGAAATTATGGACCTATTTTATATAGTCAAATACTGAGTAAAGCAATATATATAATAAAAAAATAAAAGGCTGAAGATTTTTCTTCAGTCTTTTTATAATATAAAAATCTTGTAAATAATTAATTTTTAGGTTATTATAAATATATTAATTATAAGGAGGTTATATATGGAAAAAATAGTACCAGAAAATTATAAATCAGTTTTAAATCTTTATGATACACAAATAGGGATAAAAACAGTTAAAGACTTTTTTCAAAACTCATTATCAAAAAATTTAAACTTACTTAGAGTTACTGCTCCATTATTTGTCAAGCCAGAGTCAGGACTTAATGATAATCTTAATGGATTTGAACGTCCTGTTTCTTTTGGAATAAAAGAACATAACGATGAAGAAGCAGAAATAGTACACTCTCTTGCAAAGTGGAAAAGATATGCACTTAAAAAGTATGGATTTTCCAAAGGAGAAGGCTTATATACAGATATGAATGCTATTAGACGTGATGAAGATACAGATAATACTCATTCTATATATGTAGACCAATGGGATTGGGAAAAAATAATAGATAAAGAAGAAAGAACTATAGATACATTAAAAAATACAGTAAAAGCTATATATAAGGCTTTAAAAAATACAGAAAAATATATGTCTATACAATATGACTATATAGAAGAAATTTTACCTAAAGAAATATTTTTTATTACCTCACAAGAACTTTTAGATATGTATCCAGATAAAACACCAAAAGAAAGAGAATATCTTATATGTAAAGAAAAAGGTGCAGTATTTCTTATGCAAATAGGTGGTAAGTTATCAAATGGTGAAAGCCACGATGGAAGAGCACCTGACTATGATGATTGGAGTCTAAATGGAGACATACTTGTTTATTATCCAGTTTTAGACATAGCCTTAGAGTTATCTTCTATGGGTATAAGAGTAGATGAAAATTCTCTATTAAAACAACTAGAAATAGCAAATTGTAACGAACGTAAAAATATGCCATTTCAAAAAGCTATATTAGAAAAACAATTACCATATACAATAGGTGGTGGTATAGGACAATCAAGGATTTGTATGTTCTTTTTAAGAAAGGCTCATATAGGAGAAGTCCAGTCATCTTTATGGCCACATAAAATGCTTGAAGAAGCAGAAAAAATAGGACTTCAAATATTATAATATGGAGGGAAGTATTATGAATTATACTATAAAAAATGACTTCTTAAATGTAGAAATAAGTTCTTATGGTGCAGAATTACAGTCTATTAAAAAAAATAATGTAGAATACCTTTGGCAAGGTGATGAAAAAACGTGGAAAAACAAAGCTACTAATATATTCCCTTTTGTAGGTAAAATGCAAGATGGAAAATATATATATAAAGGGCAAACTTATGAAATGGGAAGTCACGGTTTAGTAAGATATATAGATTTTTTAGTAGATAGTAAAGAAGAAAATAAAATTGTATTTAAAATCCAATCTAATGAAGATACATTAAAAAACTATCCTTTTAATTTTGAATATTTTATTACTTATGAATTAAAAAATAATACACTTGTTATAACTTCAAAAGTAATTAATAAAGATAATAAAGAAATGTATTTTGGATTAGGTGGGCACCCAGGATTTATAGTACCTTTAGATAATAGTTTAGCTTTTGAAGACTATTATTTAATATTTGATGATTGTTTTAAACCTAATCGTATAATAACATCAGACAAAGGACTAGTTAGGTATAAAGAAGAATTTATTTTAAAAGATGACAAAATATTAAATCTTACTCATAATTTATTTGATGAGGACGCTTTAATATTTGAAAATATATCAAAAGGTGTTACTTTAAAATCTGATAAAGATGATAAAAGTGTTTATGTAAAATATGATAATATGACATACTTAGGTATATGGCATACACCTAAAACAAATGCAAATTTTGTATGTATTGAGCCGTGGACGTCTTTACCATCTAAAGATGGAATAATAGAAGATATAGAAAACAATGATAACCTTGTTTGTTTAGAGGCTAATAAGGAATATGAAAATAGTTGGTCTATAACTATAAATTAATAAATTTTAATTTTAAACATATAAAATCATAGATTAATTGAGATTAATAATAAAAAGCCTTCACTAAGTGAAGGCTTTTTTGTTACATTTTATTAACTAATTTAGTAAGTCTAGATTTTTTTCTAGAAGCATTATTTTTGTGGTAAATACCTTTAGAACAAGCTTTATCAATAGCTTTAGTAGCATTTACAAGAGCTACTTTAGCTTCATCTTTAGTATTAGCTGTTAAAACTTTTTTAATAGCTGTTTTAACGCTAGATTTAATCATTTTATTTCTCATTGTTTTTTTAGCAGTAACTAAAATACGTTTTTTAGCAGATTTAATATTTGCCATTTTAAAATTCCTCCTAAATTTAAAACTTATTATTTAACAATATAATATTAGAGGGTAAAATATTGTCGGACGGACCACAATAATAAATTAGACATAACTTATTATTGTCGGAATTAAACACCATATAATTTTAAAATAAAATTTAAAATAAGTCAATATGTATAATAAAAAAATTTTTACAAAAGATATAAATATAACTATATAAATAAAAAGTTATCAACAATTATTTAGTAAAAAATAAGATTATCAACACTATATATAGTGGAAATGTTGATAAATAATAAGAAAAAGGACAACTTATAAACAAGTTATCAACTTTTTTGTGCAAAACTTTTTGAAAAGGAGAATTTTTATGAACAATTATTCTATAAGAACAGATTTAGCAATAGAAGTTACAGAAATGATAACAAAAGAAACAGAGGATACTAATATACCCGGAGTAGAATTATATATAGACAATGTAGAAAATATAGAAATATCTTGGGTAAAAATTAAAGATGAAAAAGGCAGACAAGCTATGGGTAAACCTATTGGAAACTATGTTACAATAGAAAGTGAAGCTATGAAAGAAAATGACGTAATAATGCACGAAAAAATAGTTAATATATTTAGCAAAAATCTTGTAAAACTTTGTAATCTAAATGAAAATTCTACTATATTAATAGTAGGTCTTGGTAACTGGAATGTAACCCCTGATGCGTTAGGACCAAAAGTTATATCTAAAGTGTTAGTCACAAGACATATAAAAGACACTTTACCAGAAGAAATAGATGAAGGTGTAAGACCTGTTAGTGCTATATCTCCAGGAGTTATGGGTATAACGGGTATAGAAACAGCTGAAATAGTAAAAGGTGTAGTAGAAAGGTTAAAGCCTGATATAGTAATAGCAATTGACGCTTTAGCTACAAGAAAAACGTCTAGAATAAATGCTACAATACAAATGTCTGATACTGGTATTGCTCCTGGAGGAGGTATGGGTAACAAAAGAAAAGTCTTAAATAAAGAAACTTTAGGAGTTCCTGTTATAGCTATTGGAGTACCTACTGTTGTAGATGCTGGAACTTTAGTTAATGATACAATAGATTTAATGATAGATAGTTTAGTAAATGAAATTAAAGGTGGAAAAGAATTTTATAAAATGATAAAAGACTTAGATAAGGAAGAAAAATATAACCTTATTAATAATATATTAAATCCTTATACTGGTAATTTGTTTGTAACTCCAAAAGAGGTAGATGCTGTAATAGAAAGATTGTCTAAAATAATAGCTAATGCAATAAATATAGCTATGCACCCTAGCATAGACTTTGAAGATATTAATAGATATATAAATTAAACTTTAGTATATAATAGACTATAAATCCAACTATAATAATATATTAATTATGTTATAGTTGGATTTGTTTTAATTAATATTATATATTAAATTTGTTAAAAAATATAAATAAGTTAAATTGATTGTTAAGTTTTTATATGCTATAATATTATTTAAAATTTTAAGTTATATATTAAAATTGACAAAGAAAGGATTTACAATTTTATGGATAAAAATATTTTATTGCAACCTACAAAAAAATCAGAATTAACAGAATTTAAAAAAGGTTTAAAAGAATCATTTGAAGTTGCTGTAATTAAAGAGTTTGGAGAATGTAATGTAATATCAGATGAAGAAATTGAAAAATCTTTTAATACTTTAGGAGCAGAAATATATAATATTATTTATAGTGAACAAAAAGTTGGTGGAGTTGTATTAAATATTAATAATGAAACACAAAATAATTCTGTTGAATTATTTTATCTCTATCCTAAATATCATAATCTAGGTATTGGTCAAGATATATGGAAAACTATTGAAGAAAAATACCCTAAAACAAAAGTATGGAAATTAGTAACTCCTTATTTTGAAAAACGTAATATTAATTTTTATGTTAATAAATGTGGATTTCACATTGTAGAATTTATTAATAAATATCATAAAGGTAAAAATAAACATAATAAAGTAAATGATAATGAAAAAATAAGTTGGAAAGATGAATTTTTTGTCTTTGAAAAAGTTATGAAAAGTTAAAACATAAATGTAAAAATATTTAATTATATAAAGATTTTGAAAAAATTTAAAAAATGTGTTGACATAGGTAATTTATTGTGTTATTATAGATAGGCACTCAAGTTAATGAGTATGTTGTACATTGAAAATTAAATAACAAACACAACGCGATAAAGTTTAGAAATAGACGATATCGTGAGCCAGACAAAAATAAGAGGTAAAAAGTTTTAAGAAAGAATTAAAACAAGTTTTTCCGAAGATTTAAACAATATCAAAGCTAAAAATTAGTGAGGAAAAAGGTCAAGCTAATAAGAGCAAAGGGTGAATGCCTTGGCATCAAGAACCGAAGAAGGACGTAGAAAGCTGCGAAA
>CALWOZ010000034.1 GCA_944383305.1 uncultured Clostridia bacterium
GCTATAACAACTGTTGTTCCTCTAGCATTTATTTCTTTTAAAAGTTCCATTATTTCCCAAGCTGTTTCTGGGTCTAGGTTACCTGTTGGTTCGTCTGCAAGTAATATAGGTGGTTTATTTATTATAGCTCTAGCTAAAGCTACTCTTTGTTGTTCTCCTCCAGATAATTCATTAGGATACACTTTAGCTTTATGAGTTAATCCAACCATAGCAAGTATAGCTGGTACATTTCTTCTTATAGCTTTTGGTGGTGCTTCTGTAACTTGTAGAGCAAAAGCTATATTTTCAAAAACAGTCTTACTAGGTAAAAGTCTAAAATCTTGAAAAACAACTCCCATTTTTCTTCTTAAAAATGGTACTTCTTTTCTTGATATATTATTTATATTAATGCCATCTATAATGATTTTACCTTCGGTAGGTTCTACTTCTTTTAAAAGCATTTTCATAAATGTAGATTTACCAGAACCAGATGAACCAATAACAAATACAAATTCACCCTTTTTTATATTAAGTGAAATATTATTAATAGCAACTGCACCATTGTCATAAATCTTTGTAACTTTATCTATACTAATCACTTTTATCGCCCTTTCAAAATTTTGTTAATATTTAAAGTTTTCTCTATATTGCATATATTTACTAACCATTAACATTATTTTAAAAATAATAGCATCATCAAAGTTTCTAAGGTCAAGTCCTGTCATCTTTTGTAGCTTATCTAATCTATACACTAATGTATTTCTATGTATATATAATTGTCTTGAAGTCTCAGAAACATTTAAGTTATTTTCAAAAAATTTAGCAACAGTAGTAAGAGTTTCTTCATCAAAAGATGACATTGTTATACCATCTAATACTTCACCTACAAACATTTTACATAAATTATTTGGAAGTTGATATATAAGTCTTCCTATACCTAATTGTTCATATTTTATAATATTTTTATCTTCTTCGAATATTTTTCCAACTTCTAAAGCCATTTTAGCTTCTTTAAAAGAAGAAGATATATTTTTAAGGTCATATACAGCAGTTCCTATGGCAACTAATATGTTATTTTTAAGTTCTTGTGACAATATATTATATAATTCATTAGCAAATTTTTCTATTTCTTCTTTGTCTTCTTCTGGTTTTAATTCTTTAACGAGTATTATTGTTTTTTCATCTACTGCAGTTACAAAATCTCTGCCTTTTGTAGGAAATGCATTTCTTACTACTTCTACTGAGTTAAGCTCTTTATCTATATCTGTTTCTATAAGATACACTATTCTTTTAACATCATTTTCTATATGTAGCTTTTTAGCTCTAGAATATATATCTACAAGTAATAAATTGTCTAGTAAAAGATTTTTTATAAAATTATCTCTGTCGTATCTTTCTTTATAAGCTATTAAAAGACTTTGTATTTGAAATGTAGCTATTTTGCCTATTTGATATATTTCTTCGTCTTCTCCTCTTGCCAAAACAATATATTCTGTACTACCATTATCTGAAACTTTAAAATATTGATATCCTTGTACAAGTTGGTTTTCTGCTGGACTATTTATAAACAGGTCTATACCATCTATTGAACTATTTATCATATTATTTTCAGTTGTGACAACAACTTTACCTTCTCTATCAAGAACACTAAATTCACGTCTTGTAATATTTTTTAAACCATCTATTGTACTTTGTAAAATTTGATTTGATATCATATTTTATGTCACTCCTTTTTATAGTATTTTTGATTATAAAATAATAATCTTATCTTTCATAAAAAATAATATTATAAGGTTAATCATATTTTATAAAATAATCTTTTAATTTATTATTTTTATATATCTATATATTTTATACCAAAAACACAAAAAATAAAAGACTATTTTATATAAAATGTTAAATTTTTTGATTTAAAATTATTAAATATTTTAATTTTATTATTTTTTTTATATTTTTATTAATAATAAATCCAATTATTTGAATAAAGTTTATTAAAACAATTGATATATTTTATATATGTGATATAATTATTATATTATTTTTTGAGGTGATTTTTATGAATATGGAAAGTAATATTAATAATACAACAAATAAACATATAATTTCTGTAAAAATAGGTAATATAAATTATAATCTTTCAACAAATGAAAGTGATGAATATATAAATGGTGTTGCTAAATATATTAATAATAAAATGGACGAGCTATCATCTGTTTATAACAGCTTAAATAAAAATTCAACTTCATTTTTATTAGTTCTTGCTCTTAATATAGCAGATGACCTTTTTAAACAACGTCAATTATTTAATAAAAATACTAAACTTATATCTGAATTAGAAAATAAAATAAATGTATTGTCTTCACAAAATAATGAATTTGAAAATAAGCTAAAAGATAGTATTAATAGCTGTAAAAATAAAGAAGATTCTATAACATATTTAGAAGATAAACTTAAAAATTTAACTGAAGAAAAAGATAAATTAATATCTTCACTTGAAAATCAACTTAATAATGTTATGACTGAAAAAGATAATATTAATTCTGAGTTAGAGCTTAAACTTAATAACTCTTTAGCCGAAAAAGATAACATTATATCTAATTTAGAACAAAAGTTAAAAAAGGCTTTAGAAGATAATGAAACCCTTAACTATGAGTTAGAAAGTAAAACAAACAGTTTATTAAAAAAAGAGGAAACTATTTCTAATTTAGAACTAAAACTTAAGCAAAATTTAGATGAAAAAGATAGTATTAATAATCAACTTGACAATAAGCTTAATTTTACTTTAGCTGAAAAAGATAAAACTATATCTGAACTTAAACAATCTCTATCTGAAAAAGAGCTTATTATAGATAACTTAAAAGACAATCTAAATGAAACTACAATAAAGTTATCTAATATAAAAGATATAGAAGAGCTTGAGATAGAAAAAGACTTACAAATTTTAGATCTTGAAGAAGAAATAGAAAATCTAAAGTCACAGTTAAAAAAGTTGCAATAAGTTTATCGTTAAATTATACCATTTTATGTAATTTATAAATAAATATCTGTTTAAATATTAGATATTTGTATATAAAAACTAAATATTTTAGTTTTATTATTATATATATTAACAAAATTTGTACAATTTGTCCATAACTTTAATAAATTTTATTTTAGAAATTAGGTGAATATTTTTGAAAAACAAAAGAGTTGAGCTTTTATCTCCTGTTGGTTCAATGGATAGTATGATATCGGCTTTAAACAATGGGTGTGATGCTATTTATTTAGGAGGTAAGGATTTTAATGCAAGGCAAAGTGCAAACAATTTTACAAATGAAGAATTAAATTATATTATAGACTACTGCCACCTTAGAGGTGTTAAAGTTAATTTAACATTAAATATATTATATAAAGAAAATGAAATACAAAATGTATTAAATTTTGTATCAGAGGTTTATTCTTATGGCATAGATGCAATTATAGTACAAGATATAGGAATTTTTAATCTTATAAAATCTAATTTTAAAAATGTAGCCTTACACGCTAGTACACAAATGACAATACATAACATAGAAGGGGTTAAATTTTTACAAGAATTAGGATTTAACCGTGTAGTATTAAGTAGAGAACTTACTCTTAAAGAAATTGAAAATATAACCAAAAATACAGACATAGAAATTGAAGCATTTGTTCACGGAGCTATATGTGTTTCTTATTCTGGTCGTTGCCTTATGAGTAGCCTTATAGGAGAACGTAGTGGTAATAGAGGTAGATGCGCTCAGCCTTGTCGTATGGAGTATAAACTTATTAAAAATGACAAAATATATGCTAATGACTATCTTCTTTCTCCTAAAGATACCTCTACAATAAATATAATAGATAAATTAGTAACTTCTGGTATACATACCTTTAAGATAGAAGGAAGAATGAAAAGTCCTGAATATGTAGCAAGTGTAACTTCTACTTATAGAAAATATATAGATAAAGTAAATAGTGATACATTTTATAAAGTAGAAGATAACGATATAAAAGAACTTACACAAATATTTAATCGTGGAGGTAGCTCTATAACTGGATACTATGAAAAATGGTCTAATAAATCTATGATTAGCTCTTCTCCTAAAAGTAGTGGCTTACAAATCGGTATAGTAGAAAGTTATAACAAAAAAACTAAAAAATGTACAATAAAACTTAGTGAATCTGTTATTGGTGGAGATGGAATTGAAATTTGGACAAAAACTAAACCTCATTGTGGTACAAATATATCTAAACAAGCTGGTACCTGCGATTTAATAAATATTACTATATCTGGTAATATAAATAAAGGTGATTTAGTCTTTCGTTCATTTGATAAAGCTTTAGATAATAAATTAAAAAAATTATATTCTAAAGATACTAGAAAACAAGAGATTAAAGTTAATGTTGTTGCAAAAATGGGTATGCCTTTAACACTAAAACTTTTAGTTAATAATATTGAAATAACACAAACAGGTTACATTGTAGAAAAAGCTAAAAACTCTTCTGTTACAGAAGACATACTTATTGAAAAGTTATCTAAAACTGGTGATACACCTTTTTATTTTATTTTTGAAAGTATTGATATAGATGATAATATTTATATACCAGTAAGTGCAATAAATAACCTTAGAAGGCAAGCTACTGATAAATTACAATCAAAAATTATAGAAAGTTTTAAACGTGAAAAAATAAGTGTCAAATATACCCCTATTATAGATAACTCTAACTCACAATGTTTAACAGCTTTAGTCCAAAATAAAGAGCAATTTGATGCTTGCATAGATACTGGACATTTAAAAAGAATTTATGTAGAATTGACAGAAAATAATTTAAAAGAATTAGATTATTTTATAGATATAAGTCACAAAAATAATACAGAAATATTTATAGCTTTATTATGGATATTTAGAGAGCCTATGGCTAAAGATTTTTATAAAATGTTAGATATTTTAGAACAATCTAATATTGATGGCTATCTTTTAAGAAATTATATAAATTTAAACACTAATAAAAAAATTATTGCAGACTATACATTTAATATTTTTAACAACGCATCAATAGAAAAACTACTGACTTTATTTGATAAAGTAACATTATCTCCAGAGCTTAACCTTTCTGAGTTAAAAACTTTATCTTCTAAAAATACAGAACTTTTAGTTTATGGTAAGTTACCTTTAATGACAACTCACCAATGTCCTGTTGGTTTATATGTTGGAAATAAGGGAAATAATAGATTTTGTAAAATGAAAAACAATTGTGATAATTTTTATTTAAAAGACAGAACTGGAACTTGTTTTCCTATAAAAAACGATTGTTTTAATTGTGTAACAACTATTATAAATAAATCTCCTTTATTTATTTTAAATAAATATAAAGATATTAACAAACTTTATACTGAAAATTTTCGTATTAGTTTTGTAGATGAAAATAGTGAAGAAATTAAAAATATTATTACTGCTTATAAAAAAGCTTTAATAGATAAAGAAGAATTTAATATAAAAAATAGTCCATTTAATAATTTAGATTACACTAATGGTCATTTTTTTAGAGGTGTTTTATAGGAGAATTTTTATGTATGAGATTATAGTAAATATTTCTAGATATATTTTTCTTATTTATATATGTATTTTTTTATTACTTGGATTTTTTATATGTCTTAGCGAAAAAAGTATTATATGTATAAATAATAAAATTTATCTATTAATGCAAAGGTTAATTATATTTTTCTTTCATACATCTGCTTTTACAATATTATCATTTAATAAAGAAACTAGAAATATAGATTTATCTATAGTTCCATTTTTTATACTAACTCTTGTATTTATTATTTTAGGTAATATTATAGCTTGTATATTTTATAAAAATAGTTGTCATTTATTATGGAATGGTATTTTCTTTTTAATGTCTATTGGGATAACAACTTTATATAGATTAAATCCATATTTAGCCAAAAGACAGTTTATTTGGTTTATTTTAGGATTTTGTATATGTTTAGTTACACCCATTATATTAAACATTTTGCCACGATTAAATCTTTTTAAATATTTATACTTATTTTTAGGTCTTTCTTTACTTCTTGCTACCTTAATAATAGGTATAGAAGACGGTGGTGCAAAAAATTGGATTTCTATAAAAAATTTTACTTTTCAACCTTCTGAATTAGTTAAAATTCTATTTATCTTTTATTTGTCATCTTGTTTTTGTAGCCATCATTTAAGAATAAGAGATTTAATCTTCCCTTCTATAATGTCATTTATATTTATAGTATGTTTGGTTTTTCAAACAGACTTAGGAAGTGCACTTATATTTTTTATGACATATTTAGTTATATTGTATATTTCTACATCTAAAATATGGCTAGTATATTTAGGTGCTATATTAGCTAGTATAGGTTCATTTTTAGGCTATAAACTTTTTAACCACGTTAGAGTAAGAGTACAAATATGGCTAAATCCTTGGTCAGACATATCAAACAAAGGTTATCAAATAGCCCAATCTCTTTTTGCCATAGGTACTTATGGTGCTATGGGTAGTGGGTTTAATATGGGTATGTCTCAGACTATACCTGTTGTTGAAAAAGATTTAATTTTCTCTGCTATATGTGAAGAATTTGGAGTGTTATTTGCTATTGGTTTAATATCAATTTTCATTATGATTTTTTACAGAAGTGTTAGAATATCTTTAAATAGTCAAAACAAATTTTTAGGTCTTTTATCTTCTGGTATGACAAGCCTACTTTGTTTTCAGACTTTCCTTATAATAGGTGGTGCTACAAAATTTATTCCTTTAACTGGTGTAACATTACCTTTTGTAAGTTATGGTGGTAGTTCTATAATTATAAATTTCATTATTATTGGTATTTTACAATGGGTGTCTATAAGAAATGTAAAATATAACTTATCTAATCAAGAAATAGATAATATTGAAGTAGATAATATTGAAATAGAAATTTAACAGGTGATATTATGCGTTCTAATATAAAAAAAGTCTTTTGGTTTTATTTATTATTATTTTTAATACTTATTATATATATATTATTTTTTAGCTTTTTTAATAGTAAAAAAATAATAGGAAATCCTTATAATCCTCGAGTTACAAAAAGTCAAAATAATAATGTAATAAGAGGTTCTATATTAGATAGAAATCTTAATGTATTAGTAGAAACAAAGGATAATAGAGTATATAATTATGATAATGTTTTTGCTCATACAATAGGATTTATAAATAATGGTGGTTATGGTATAGAATCAAAATATAATTTTGATATGCAAACTTTAAATAATGAATTAATCCAGCGATTTAATAAAGAATTTAATAAAGATTATAAATTACAAGCTAATAGCTTAGTTTTAACATTGGATAAAGACTTACAAAACTTTTGTTATGAAAAATTAAAAGATAAAAATGGTGCAATAGTTGTTATGGATAGTACTACTGGTAAAATATTGGCTATGGTTTCATCGCCTAGTTTTAATCCAAATAATATTTCAAATGATTGGAATAATTTAATTAATGATACTAAAAATAATCCTCTTGTTAATAGAGCTACTCAAGGGTTATACCCTCCTGCCTCTGTATTTAAAATATTAACCTCTGCCACATTTATAGAAAACTATGAAGACTTTGAAAATTATACTTATACTTGTAAGGGATATGAAACATTTGGAGATATAAAAATAGAATGTTTTGATAAAAAGGCTCACGGTAATCTTAATTTAGAAAAAGCTTTAGCTGTATCTTGTAATAGCTTTTTTGCCAATTTATCAAATTTAATAACTCCAGAACAATTAGCAGAAACAGCTAATAAAGCTCTTTTTAACAATTCTTTAAATTTCACTTTAGAATATAATAAAAGTAGTTTTACTTTAAATAATACCTCTCCTATTGATGAAATAATACAAACATATATAGGTCAAGGTAAAACTTTAGTTACTCCTCTTCATATTGCACTTATTGGCTCTAGCATAGCAAATAATGGTATAATGATGACACCTTATATAGTAGAGAGTAAGCTAGATTATAAAGGCAACGTTATAGATAAAAATTTACCTAAAAAGCTTACTAATGCCTTTTCTATTGAAACTGCTCAAACTATAAAAAATATGTTAGAAAAAGTTGTAACCGAAGGAACAGGTAAAAAAGCTAAACTAGACAATATTTCTATTTCTGCAAAAACTGGTACAGCACAAGTAGATAGTCAAAAAGACCATACTTGGTTTTTAGGTATGGCTCCAACAGAAAATCCTAATATTGTAGTTTCTATAATATTTGAAAATTCAGGAGAAAATAGTAATATCGTTGAAGTAGCTAGAGATATAATTGATTTTGCTAAGCCAATGCTTAATAAAGTTGAATAAAGTTATAACTTAATTTTAAAAACAAAAATAGATGTAGAGTTTTCTACATCTATTTTTGTTATATTATAATATTATTTTATTGTTATATTACCTTTAAAAATGTCTTTGTCTGTATCTTTTAAATATAATTCAACTTCTCCATTTTCTATGACAAATTGCATATCTTCATTCCATATATAAAATGATTTTTTAGGTATTGTTATTGTTATTTCTTTTTCTTCACCCTTTTTAATAAATACTTTTTCAAAGGCTTTTAGCTCTCTTATACGTCTAATAGTGCTAGATTGTTTATGATATGTGTATAATTGTAAAACTGTATGGCTATCAAAATCACCAATATTTTTTACAGTTACAGTTATACTAATATTTTCATCTAAATTATTTTTATCTAATTCTTTTTTAGATAAATTTATATTACTATATTCAAATTTAGTATAGCTAAGTCCATCACCAAAAGTATATAATGGTGTTTTTTCTAAATCATAATAATTTAATGCACCATAAGAAGATTTATAGTTATAATAAACTGGTATTTGTCCTGTATGTCGTGGTATAGAAACTGGCAATCTACCAGATGGGCTTATTTTACCAAACAAAATATCTGCTATTGCCTCTCCACCTTTTATACCTGGATAAAAGCTATATAAAAGTGCATTACTATTTTCACTTATGTTGCTAATAGCATATGGTCTACCACCAATGACTATACTAACAACATTTTTACAAACCTTAAATATTTCTTGTGCTAATATATTTTGTTTTCCCGGTAATTCAAGATTAGCACAGTCCATACCTTCACCACAGTCCATAGCTACTTTGCTATTAGCAATAGCAGCACCATTTGAATCAAAAGTAACCTCACCAAATCTACTACTAGAACCACCTAAAGCCAAAATTACTAAATCTGAGTTCTTAGCTAATTCAACACTTTCTTCAATGTTTTCAAAACTATTATCTAATATATTACAACCTTTTAAATAATTTACTTCTATATTTAAATTATTATTTTTAACAAAGTTTTTTATACCTTTTAAGATTGTAACACCGTCTTCTTCTTTTATATATGGTGTATAATCTCCTAATTGGTTATAAATGTCGTTTCCATTAGGTCCTATTACTGCAATTTTTAACTTTTTATTAGGATTTATAGGCAATATATTATCTTCATTTTTTAATAATACCACAGATTGTTTTGCTAATTGTAAAGAATGGTCATAGTTTTCATAATTATATTTTTTAAAGTCTTCATTTTCTGGTAAATATGGATTTTCAAATAATCCTTGTTCAAATTTTCTTTCTAACACTCTTAAAACACTTTTGTCTAAATCTTCCATAGATATAAAGCCTTTTTCAAGTGCTTCTTCTAATTTGCCAAAAGATATGTCCCAAAGCCCCACATCTACACCAGCTTTTAAAGCCTTTGCTCCAGATAGTACATAATCACCTGTCATACGGTTTAATTGGTCAATAGCTACACCATCAGCCATAACTATTCCTTCAAATCCCATTTCATCTCTTAAAATATTTGTTAAAAGATTTTTATTTGCGTGACAGTAAACGCCGTCTATCTCATTATATGCTGCCATAACACCTTTAACGTTTTCTTCACAACAAGCCTCCATAGCTGGTAAGTGTATTTCTCTAAGTTCTCTTTCACCTATTCTAGCAGCACTAGCATTTATACCTCCAGTGCCCTCACCTTGACCTGCAAAATGCTTAGCAACAACATCTACGCCTTTACTTTGTACAGCTTTTACAATAGCTTTAGCCATTTTACTACTGTGATAAGGGTCTTCTCCAAAACATTCTTCACTTCTACCCCATCGAGGATCTCTTAAAATATCTAATAAAGATATTAAAGCTAAATTAACTCCCATAGATTTAAGTTGCTCTCCACAAATCTCATATGCTTTAGCTACAAGTTCTGGATTAAAAGTTGCTCCCATACTTAAATTAACTGGTAATAAATATCCGTCTAAAGCTTGATGCCCGTGAGGGCATTCTGTACTATGTAACACTGGTATTTTTAATCTAGAATTATCTAATACATACTTTTGTAGTTTATTATATGCTTTTATAGCATTTACACCAACTAAACCTGTTTCAAAATTTTTAGAAGACCAAGGGTCTGAACGGTATAAACCGTATAAAACCCCTAATCCACTATATTTTTTAACTTCTTCTTCAAATTCTTTAGTAAATATTATTTCATTATCTTTTAACTCATAAATATTAAATCCATATAGCCTTTGGTTTAATTGACCTACCTTTTCAGGCACAGTCATATATTTTAATAGGTCTTTGGCTCTCTCTTTTGGAGATAAATTTTTATCTTTATATTTTTCTAACATAATTACCTCTTTACTCTAAATGTTTTAACTTCATAAGGTTTTATTGTAAATTCAAAACTATTGTTATTAACTGGTATATTTTGTTCAAATTGTTCTATTAAGTTACATTCTTCAATACCTTTAATATCTAAATCATTTATAGTTATTTTAGCTTTTGTTAAGCTATTTTCACATTCAAATACACGTATAATAATACCATCTTTATCTTCTGCATATTTAATAGTTTCTATAATAACATTTTTCTTATCTATATTAATAAATGATTTTTCTTTATTTTTATCTGTGCCAACAACCGCATATGCTTTTTGGTTTAATTTATAAGCTTCATTAACAGTACCTGCTTCATACCATTTTTCTTTGTGAGGATATAATGAGTATGTAAAGAAATGTTCTTCTTGGTCTGTTTCTTTATATGGCTCTGTACCAGATTTTATTAACGTTAATGCTATATTAGAATCTTTAATAGAGTGACCATATTTACAGTCATTTAATAAGCTTACACCATAGTGACCTTCAGATAAATCAACCCATTTTTGTCCACAAGTTTCAAATCTTGCTTTATCCCAACTTGTGTTTGTATGAGTTTTTCTAGTAAGGTTACCAAATTGAATATCAAATGTAGCTTCGTCTGTATGAACTAAAACAGGAAAATGTACTTTTAATAAGTGTTCTTTATCTTTCCAATCTACATATGTTTCAAAGTCAATTCTTCTAATGTTAGTATAAAAATGTATGTTTTGAATAATTTTAGATTTACTTACAGTTCTTTCTATTTTTAAAGTAGCTCTAATGGCACCTATTTCTGTCCATTCCATAGACACAACATTATCTACGTCCCAATATTTTTCTGTATAATACATATCTATATCCCAGTTGTTATAGGCCATTGGCTTATCTTCATACATACGCATTAAGTTAGCTTTAGCATTTTCTTGTAAAACTTCTCTATCATTTTCTTTATCATAAATGCTACATATTAAGCCTTTTTCATCAAATACTACTTTATAAAAAGGTGTTTCTAAATTATGTTCATTTATTATAAATTTAGTTTCTGGTTCTACTATATCTACAAGTTCAAAACATTTACTACCTTTGGATTTAATATTTTCAACATATGCAATGCTACCACTTTCTGTACTTTGGATTGGATAAACATTACCATCTTCATCTTTTAAACCATTTTTATTGCATTTTTCAAAAATTACTACGTCATTTCTATCAAATCCTAATGTGTTATGTATTGTTACATAATCTCCATTACCAGATAAATCTTTTAAACGTTCATCTATAAGTTCTTTTAAACGTTTTTCTATTCTTTCATATTGTTCTTTTGTCATATCATAAACTTCTTTTATAGAAGTACCTGGTAATACATCGTGGAATTGATTTAATAACACATTTTCCCATATTTCATCTAGCTCTTCTTTGTTATTTTTGCCTGTTAATACATTTAAAAATTCTAAATCCATTAACATTTGTTCACATCTTCTATTAGAGCGTTTGTTTCTACCCATAGATGTATATGTACCTCTATGATATTCAAAGTAAAATTCACCTTCCCATAAAGGTAATCTATTATTATCTCTTACTCTTTCATTTAACTCATCAAAATATTTAAGAGCAAACTCTTGACGTACTTTTGGTATACCCTCAATACCTTTTTCCATACGTTTAGACATTTCTAACATTTCTCTAGTTGGGCCACCGCCACCATCACCATATCCATAGCATATTAAAATATCATTATTTATATTTTTATTTTGATATCTATTCCAACCACCTATAATAGCATCAGGGTGCAACATACCATTATATGTAGTAAAGAAGTCTTCTTCTTTTTGTCCTATACCTAAAGTAGTTATAAAATGTGTTAATATTTCTGTTCCATCAATACCTCTCCAAATCATTGTATCATTAGGTATTTTATTTATTTGGTTCCACGCAAGCTTCGTTGTCATAAAATAATCTATACCACATTTTTTCATTATTTGTGGTAATGCTCCTGAATATCCAAAAACATCAGGTAACCATAATATACGATTATCTAAACCAAACTCTTCTTTAAAAAATCTTTTACCATATATAAACTGTCTAACTAAAGACTCACCAGAAGTAAGATTACAGTCGGCTTCAACCCACATTCCACCTTCTACTTCCCATCTTTTTTCTTTAACATATTTTTTTATTTTTTCATATAAGTCTGGATGACGCTCTTTAACATATTTATAAAGTTGTGGCTGACTTGATATAAACTTATAGTTAGGATATTCTTCCATTAATTTTAACACAGTTGCAAAACTTCTACATACTTTTTGTTTAGTTTGGTCTGTTGTCCAAAGCCACGCTACGTCTATATGAGTATGACCAATACAAGTAGCTATTACATCATCATATCCTGTCATTTTTTCATATAATTCTATATCTAAATATTGAGTAGCTTGTTCAATAGAATTATAAAATGTATCAGAATATGGGTCTCTAAAGTCTATCATATTGATTGTATTGTTTAATACATTTTCTATCTCTCTTTTAGCTTTACTATCTTTGTCAAATCTATTAAAAGCTGAAAAAGGTGTTCTTATATTATAATATAAGTTTTCTACTTTTTTGTCTATTTCTACTATTTCAAATATAAGTGTAAATTCTGAATATAATGTACCAGTGTAAGATTGTAAATCAAATGTATAAGTATCTCCTTCTTTAGCACAGTCTGTTAAATATACAGTTCTATGGTTCATATCTAACCCTTGAGTAGCTTTACCATTTACAAATAATAAAAATTGAGGATTTCTTCCATCGTCCCAATGCTCTATTTGTGTTTTTATATGTACTGCTATTGGTTTGTTATCTAATTCTTTAGGGACAGTGTAACTTGCTCTAAACCAATAATATCCATCTGGTCCATACCAGTGGTCTTTTTTATGATCAAAATTAATCCATTCTTCTTTACTATTATCTACTTCTTCTGGCGTAACAAATGCCCCTTTTTTGTATATAACATTTGATACATCATATTTTTTTCTTTCTATTAATCCTTTTAACTGTTGGCATATAACACCAATTCTTTTATCTATAAAATACAAAATAACACTTCCTTTTATTTATTTTATAAAAAGCTACAAATAATTAATAACTAAACATATAAATATTAAAAATTATTTATAGCTAAAATTATTATTTATTTAAACAAAATACGTGAGCTATTGTAGATATTCCTTGTTCTTCTTTAGGTAATTTTACTATTATGCCATTTTGATTTTTAGTGTATTCTACTTCTTCTCCAGTATTTAAACATACTATATTTTTAAAATCTTCTGTATATGGTATAAATATTTCTTCTTTTGATAAGTCATCTTCATTTAGATATGTATAAATAGCATATACTTTATTTTCTTTTTCTTTTTGAGTAAATGCAACTCCATCTTTTTTATATGGAGCACAAACTCTTGTACCATATATACATTCTCCAAATTTATTTAACCACTGGCCCATACCTTTCATTGTATTAATAGCACCTTCTGGTAACCTTCCATCTGGCTGTGGTCCTACGTTAAGTGCTAAATTACCACCTTTTGCTACTATGTCTACTAACATACATATTACTTCTCGTGGGCTTTTATATTTATCTTCATATTTAAAAGAAAATGAAGTACCCATTGTTATACAACTTTCCCAAGGCACATTAAGGGGCTTATCTGGTACACATTGTTCTGGTGTTACATAATTTTCATATGGTCCACCAATAGTACGGTCTGCACATAACATTCCTTTTTGATATTTTCTAATTTCGTCAATAACCTCTCCAAGTCTTATATCTTGATTTATCTCTTTAGCTACCCAACCAGCATCAAACCACATAATGTCTATTTGTCCATAATTTGTACCAAGTTCTTTTATTTGATTTTGAGTAAATTTTACAAATCTTTCCCATTCTTCTGGTTCTTCTAATGGGTCATAAGATGGACCTCTCCATTGGTATTTACCTCTGGCATATTTTTCACTCCAATAACTATCTACATTCCAATCTGCTTTTGAAAAATACGCTGCTATACCTATTCCTTGTCTTCTAAATGCTTCAAATAAATGAGCACATATGTCTGAATATTTATGGGTTCTAAATGGACAATCCTTGCCTGTCACTTTATAATCTGTATATTTAGTATCCCACATACAAAATCCATCGTGGTGTTTTGTGGTAAATATTAAATATTTAAATCCTGCCTCTTTTGCCATTTCTGCCCATTTATATGGTTGAAATCTAACTGGATTAAAACTTTTGTTTAAGTCAAAATATTGTTTTTTAAATTCTTCTGCGGATACGTTCCAGTCTATACCACCTCTTGACCATTCTGCATCTGCATCACTTAATGCCCACGATTCTACAATTCCCAATTGAGAATAAGCTCCCCAATGCATCATTAAAGCTAATTTTTGGTCTTTAAACCATTCTAACTTTTGTAATACTTTTGGGTCTGTTGGCCATACATAATCTTCTTCTTGACTATAATTATGTACCCCTTGTTCTACAACTTCTTTTTCTTCTTTTTCTTCAATTCTTTCTTCTGACATAATGATTACCTCTTTTTATTAAAATTTTTATAATTATTTATTTAAACAAAATATATGGGCTATTGTACATATATTTTGCTCTTCTTTAGGTAGTTTTACTATTATACCTTTTTCAACTTTACTATATTCTACCTCTTTACCTATATTTAGGCAAGTTATATTTTGTAATTTTTCTGTATATGGTATAAATATTTATTATTTTGATAATTAATTTTCATCTTGGTATGTATAAATAGTATATACTTTATTTTCTTTTTGAGTAAATTCAACTCCATCTTGTTTATATGGAGCACAAACTCTTATACCATATATACTATTTAGCCACTTGACTATACCTTTCATTGTATTAATATCACATTTTGATAATCTTCCATCTGATTATGGGCTAAATTGCCACCTTTTGCTACTATATCTACTAATGTACATATTATTTCTCTAGGTGTTTTATATGTATCTTCATATGTGAATGCAAAGTCCATACCCATTGTTAAACAACTTTCCCATGGCACATTAAGTGGTATATCTGGTACACATTGTTCTGGTGTCACATAATTTTCATATGCTCCACCAACAGTACGGTCCACACATAACATACCCCTTTGGTATTTTCTAATTTCATCAATAACCTCTCCAAGCCTTATGTCTTGACCATACTTTTCACATACCCAACCAGCATCAAACCACATAATATCTATTTGTCCATAATTTGTACCAAGTTCTTTTATTTGATTTTGAGTAAATTGTACAAATCTTTCCCATTCTTCTGGTTCTTCTTTTGGATTATAAGATGGACCTCTCCATTGATATTTACCTCTAGCATATTTTTCACTCCAATAACTATCTACATTCCAATCTGCTTTTGAAAAATACGCTCCTATACCTAATCCTTGTCTTCTAAATGCTTCAAATAAATGAGCACATATATCTGAATATTTATGTGTTCTAAATGGACAATCTTTATATGTAACTTTATAATTTGTATATTTTGTATCTTACATACAAAATCCATAGGGATGATTAGTAGTAAATAATAAATATTTAAATCCACTTTCTTTTGTTAATTTTACCCATTTATCTGGTTCAAATCTAACTGTATTAAAAGATTTGTTTAACTTAAAATATTACTTTTTAAATTCTTCTCCAGTTACTCCCCAATCTATTTGGTGTCTAGACCAATAAGCATCTTCGTCACTTAAAGCCCCCGAAGTTAATGAACAAGATACTTAATGTATCATTAATGCTAATTTTTGGTCTTTAAACCATTCTAACTTTTGTAATACTTTTGGGTCTATTGGATTTGTATATTTATCTTCTTTTACTATAATTATGAACTCCTTAACTTATAAGTTCTTTTTATTTAATTTCTTCATCAATTTCTTTTGGAATAAATTACCTCTTTAATAATAAAATTTTATTTCTTAATTAATACTTAAAAAGGTTTTACCAAACCTCAAATATTCAAAAATTTGTATATTATTAATTTTGATTTATTGAAGTAAGGTAAAACCTTAAAAATTAAGAATTAATATTTAAAATTATTGTTGACCAATTGCTTCTTGACGAATTTTAATATATTCTTGTAAACCTAATTTATCTAATTGTGCAAGGTATGCATCCCATTCTGCATTTACATCTCCTTGACCACTAATCCATTCAGCTGTTTTTTGATTAACATAATCTGTTATAGAAACTGTATATTCTGATAAATCAGCAGAAACATCTGATTCTACCCAATAAGAAGGAATTATATCAAAGTTACCATTACCATCATTACCTACAAAGTATGGTTCATATGCTTCATCAACATAATCTTTTTCTGGATAAGCAGGATTAACTGTTTCTACATTATCTGCTTCAATTAAATTTTTTGGTAATGATTGACAGAACATATTAGCCCAGCTATATTTTTCATCATCTTCTGGTGATAATGTAGTTCTATCATATACTTTATAAGTACCTTCACCTGTTTTTTCACAAGTAATTCCTAAAGGACCGTTTAATGCTTGGAATGAGTTGTCTAGCTCATAGAAATTATCCCACCATCTAACAATTATTTCTGGATTTTTAGCTTTATCAGTGATTACTACTTGATTTTTTAATGTAGATACACCAGTTGAATCTGCTAACCATTTAGGGTCATCACATTCTGGACTTGATAATACTGGTAGAGGAGCATAATCTGGTTCTTCTCCTTGTAAATATTGTTTAAAGTCACCACTACCATAAGCTATAGAAACACCATATAAACCTTGTTCACCTTTAGCTTTCCAAGTAGCTAAGTCTTGAGTAAAGAATTCTGGGTCTAATAATCCTTCGGCATTTAAACTAGCCATATATTCTACCATTTGTTTATATGCTTCTGTATTTGCACCAAACTCTAATTTACCATCTATCATAGTAAATCCGTCTAATGCTACTGGAACCCCAAACCAACCAGCAAGATAACCTATTTGTCTATTGTTAGGGTCTGAAGAAAATGGAATTTCATCATTTACACCATTACCATTAGGGTCTTGAGTTTTAAAAGCTTTTAAAACTTCTCTAAATTCTTCAGTATTAGTAGGCATTTCTAATCCTAATTTATCTAACCACTCTTTATTAATAAATGGGCTAAAGTCTACTTTTGGAGCTTCTGTAACATATGGTATAGAATAAATATGTCCATCTGGAGCTGTCATAGTTTCCCTAACACCTGGTAATTCAAGAACTTTCATAATATTAGGTGCATACTCTTCAAAATATCCTTCTAATGGTATAAATACACCCATTTTAACACCATATGTTAAAATATCCGTAGGTGATAAACACCAACCACCAATAACATCTGTATAATCACCAGAACTTAATGCTAAACCATATTTTTCTTGTGCTATTTCATAAGCATATTGTTGTACTTCTACTTGAACATTTGTTTGTTCTTCTAACATTGGCCAAACAAATTGTCCTTCTAATGGTGTAGAGTTATCTACAAATAATGAGAAGCTATAATCTCCTAAATTATCTACAATTGGAAGACCAGTTGGATTCATTAATCCATTTACTTTACCATTTTCATCTACTTCTAAAACTGGTTTACCATTTTCATCAAATTGAGCAGTACTTCCTCCTCCACTGCTACAACCTGTTAATAATCCTTGTGTAATTAATAACGTTGATAGAAAAAATGATATTTTTTTAATAAACTTTCTTTTCATAATAAAATCTCTCCTTTAAAATAAACTTTATTTATAAATATATTATTTATAATTTTAAACATCAGCCTTTTACTGAACCAATCATTACACCTTTTGTAAAGTGTCTTTGAATAAAAGGATATAAGATTAAAACAGGTATACTTGAAATAATGATTAATGAGTATTTCATTAATTCTACAGCTTCTTGTTGTTTTCTCATAGCTTCTTGTTGTGCAGCTGATGTTATAGTTTGAGATAATTGTGCTGAGTTTTGTACTAATATAGAACGTAATACTAATTGAAGTGGATACTTATCTTCTGTTTGCATATATAATAATGCGTTAAAGTATGAGTTCCAATGTCCTACACCATAATATAATACCATAATAGCTATGATAGCTTTAGATAATGGTAATGCTATACTAAAGAAAAATCTACCGTGACCACAACCATCTAATTCTGCAGCTTCATAAAGTTCTTCTGATATATTTTGTTGAAAGAATGTTCTAGCAACTATCATATTATAAACACTTAATGAACCTGGTAAGATTAATGCCCACATACTATCTAATAACCCTAATTTTTGTACAACTAAGTATGTAGGTATCATACCACCGCTGATAAACATTGTTATCATATAAAATATAGTAACAATTTTTCTACCTTGAAATTTCTTTCTTGACAATGCATATGCCGTAGGTATAGTCAATAATAAGTTTACACAGGTACCAACTGTTGTATATATTAACGAATTAATAAATCCTGTTACTACTTGACTGTTTTCAAATACTTTTTTATAACCCTCTAATGTAAATCCTATTGGATAAAATACTACTTGACCAGAAGAAACTTTATCTGGACTACTAAAAGAAGATATAATTATAAAGTATAATGGATACGCAACTATAAGTAATATTAATGTTAATATGACAAAAATTACACCGTCAAATATAACATCACTTTTTGATCTTTTTATTGTTTTCTTTTTCTCTCTTGCCATAATAATCCTCCTATTACCATAATCCACTACCAGATAACTTATTACTAATTTTATTTACTCCTACTAAGAAAATAGCATTGATAACTGAGTTAAATAAACCAATGGCACTTGAATATGACGTATCTCTATCTATAAGACCAACTTGGTATGTATAAGTAGAAATAACCTCAGAAACAGATTTATTTAAGTCATTTTGTAATAAGAATACTTTTTCAAATCCAACTGATAAAAGACTACCACAACTTAAAATTAATAATATAGTAGCTGTTGGTAAAATACTTGGAAAATCTATATATTTAATTATTTGGAATTTACTAGCTCCATCTACAATAGCTGCTTCGTGAAGCTCTGGACTAACACCTGATAAAGCTGCAAAATAAATAACTGAACCCCAGCCCATTCCTTGCCATACACCAGACCAAACATATATATGTCTCCAGTATTCTTTTTGTGCCATAAAGTTTATAGGGTCTCCACCAAAACTACGTATAACGTGATTTATTATACCAGATGTAGGTGATAAGAATAAGATTATCATACCACACATAACAACTACAGATATAAAGTTTGGTGCATACGTAACCCCTTGTATTACTTTTCTGTATCTTTTGTGTCTAAATGAATTTAACATAAGAGCTAAAATAATAGGAATTGGAAAACTAGCTAAAAGTGAATAAAAACTCAATATAAATGTATTTTTTAACGTTGAAACAAAATAAGGTGAATCAAAAAATCTTATAAAATGCTTCAGTCCAACCCATTCACTTCCTAAGAATCCATCTCTAAAGTTATAATCTCTAAAAGCTATTTGAACACCATACATTGGTATATAACTAAATATAAATGTAATTATTATACCTGGTATAACAAATAACCATAAAGTAATATCTCTTTTTAGATTTTTTTTAAAACTTTTCTTACGTTTAGGTTTTAACTCTGTACTTTCCATTATAAAAATCACTCCTCCTGGTCTAAAATGATATGGAAATTTTTAAACTTTATTTAAGTTAAAAACTTTATAAAGTTATAATAACAAAAATTAAAAAAATTAGCAATATTAATATTACACAATTATTAACTTTGTCATTTTTTAGTATTTTAGATTAATTTAATTTAATTTAATTTATAGTTTTTGTTAATATTAACCAATTAATTTTAGTTAATGTTTATATTTTATTCTAAATATAAATATTATTTATTATATAAACCTATTCATTATTCAATAATTTTATACATATTTTATACATAATTTTTCATTAAATTATTTTTTATTATATATTATTTAAGTAATATTTAAGTAATTATTTAACTACTTATAAATCTATTTTTTATTAATTATTAATTAAATTTTAATATATTAATTTTTTAAATACTTTGTAATAATCAATTTTTTTGATACTTTGTATCAATTAGTTTATTTTGATACCCTGTATCAAAATAAACAAGCTATTCCTATTATTTTTATTTAATAATGTGGTAAGTTTATAAATTTTATCTTGTAAAACAAAGTAATAACTTAATTGAAATTAATAAAAATGGGTTGTTTATCAATAGTTGTGACAAAAATTTGTTCTTTATTAAAATATACTAATAAAAAATATCCTTATTTTATATAACATTTAACCTAAAATATTTAAAATACTAATATATGAAAATATATTTTATTATTTAATATTTTAAACTCCACTAAAAACGGTAAACAATCTAAAAATGCTATATACTAGGTATATTAAATTAACCTTAGTATATAGCATTTTTTTATAATATTTATTACATATATAACAATATTTTAATTAGTTTTCTGTTTCATTCAAGTTTAAATCTTTTTCTTTATCTAATTTTAAATCTATTTTCCTATAAGTTTGCATACCTGTACCAGCTGGTATAAGCTTACCTATAATAACATTTTCTTTAAGACCAATAAGTGGGTCTACTTTACCTTTTATTGCTGCTTCAGTAAGAACTTTTGTTGTTTCTTGGAATGATGCTGCTGAAAGGAATGATTCTGTAGCAAGTGCAGCTTTTGTTATACCTAAAAGTACACGGGCACCATTTGCTTTTTCTAATCCTTCTTCTTCCATTCGCTTATTTGTCTCATCATACTCTAACCAGTCTATTAAACTTCCTGGTAAGAAGTCTGTATCTCCTGGTTCTTCAATTTTAGTTCTTTTAAGCATTTGTCTAACAATAACTTCAATGTGTTTATCATTAATATCAACACCTTGTAAGCGATATACACGTTGAACTTCTTGTATCATATAGTCTTGAACTCCCCTAATACCTTTTATTCTAAGTATATCATGAGGGTTTACACTACCTTCTGTAAGTTCATCTCCATCTTCAATATAATCGCCATTTAAAACTTTTATACGAGAACCATAAGGTATAAGATATTCTTTTGTTTCACCGTTATCTGCAGTAACTATGACTTCTCTCTTATTTTTAGTTTCTGTAATAGACACTCTACCACCAAATTCAGCTATTATAGCTAAACCTTTTGGTTTTCTTGCTTCAAATAATTCGTCTACACGAGGAAGACCTTGTGTAAGGTCAGTACCACCAGAAACTCCACCAGTATGGAATGTACGCATAGTAAGCTGTGTACCCGGTTCACCAATAGATTGTGCTGCAATAATACCTACTGCTTCACCTATTCTAACAATACGACCACTAGCCATATTTGCACCATAACATTTAGAACAAACACCTTTTCTAGATCTACAAGATAATATATTTCTTATAAGAACTTTTTCTATTCCTAATTTTTCAACAAGCTCTGCTTGGTCTGGTGTTATCATAGTGTCTGCTTCTACAATAATTTCATTTGTCTCTGGATGTCTTATGTCATTAACAGAATATCTCCCTCTTATTCTATCTGATAGTGGTTCAATAGTTTCTTGACCATCCATAAATGCTTTAACCCACATTCCTGGAACTTCTCCTGTTTCTTCAGCACAGTCAAATTCCCTAATAATAATATCTTGAGATACATCAACTAATCTTCTTGTCAAATAACCTGAATCGGCTGTTCTAAGTGCAGTATCTGAAAGCCCCTTTCTAGCTCCGTGAGCAGAAATGAAATATTCTTGAACTGTAAGTCCTTCACGGAAGTTAGCTTTAATAGGGAGTTCAATAGTTTCACCAGAAGGAGATGCCATAAGACCACGCATACCTGCAAGCTGTTTAATTTGTCTATTAGAACCCCTTGCACCAGAGTGAGCCATCATATATATATCATTATATTTACCAAGTCCTGCTAAAAGTGCATTTGTTATATTATCATCGGCTGTTTCCCACGCTTTTATTACTTTAAAATGTCTTTCTTCATCTGTCATAAGACCACGTCTAAACATTTTTGTAATTTTATCTACTTCTTTATCGGCTTCTTCAAGGAAGGCATCTTTTTCTGCTGGTATCTCCATATCGGATACAGAAACAGTTAAAGCTCCTTTTGTAGAAAACTTAAATCCTAAATTTTTAATATCATCTAACATTTTAGCAGTGTCTGTCGCCGAATGTTTATTTATACAACGATTAATTATTTTACCAAGTGCTTTTTTATCACATAAGAAATCTACTTCAAAATTAAATTTATTTTCTTGTTTTGTTCTGTCGACAAAGCCTATATCTTGAGGTATTATTTCATTAAAGATTATTCTACCAACAGTTGTATCTATTATTTTACTTTCTTTTAAACCATTTTCATCTACAATAGTTCGTCTTACTTTTATTTTTGCATGTAAGCTAACAATATGATTATCATAAGCTAAAATGGCTTCATTTTCATCTTTAAATACTTTACCTTCACCTTTTTCTCCATCTTTTTCAAGAGTTAAGTAATAAATACCTAAAACCATATCTTGAGATGGAACTGTAACAGGTTCACCATCTGATGGTTTTAAAAGGTTGTTAGGAGCAAGTAATAAAAATCTACACTCTGCTTGAGCTTCTACTGATAAAGGAACGTGAACAGCCATTTGGTCACCATCAAAATCGGCATTATATGCTGTACAAACAAGAGGATGAAGTTTTAATGCACGCCCTTCTACTAAAACTGGTTCAAATGCTTGTATACCTAGTCTATGAAGTGTTGGAGCACGGTTAAGCATTACTGGATGCTCTTTAATAACTTCTTCTAAAACATCCCATACCTCTCTTTGGAGTCTTTCTACCATACGTTTAGCAGATTTAATATTATGAGATAAACCATCTTCTACTAATTTTTTCATAACAAATGGTTTAAAAAGCTCTATTGCCATCTCTTTTGGTAAACCACATTGATATATTTTAAGATTAGGTCCAACAACAATAACCGAACGTCCAGAATAGTCAACACGTTTACCTAAGAGATTTTGTCTAAAACGACCTTGTTTACCTTTTAATAGGTCAGAAAGAGATTTTAAACTTCTATTTCCAGGACCAGTAACTGGTCTTCCTCTTCTACCGTTATCTATAAGAGCATCTACTGCCTCTTGTAGCATTCTTTTTTCATTTCTTACAATAATGTCAGGTGCTCCAAGTTCTAATAATCTTTTAAGACGATTATTTCTATTTATAACCCTTCTATAAAGGTCATTTAAGTCAGATGTAGCAAATCTACCACCATCAAGTTGAACCATAGGTCTAATATCTGGAGGAATTACTGGTAAAACATCTAAAATCATCCATTCTGGTTTATTATTAGACACTCTAAATGATTCTATAACTTCTAATTTTTTTATTATTCTAATTCTCTTTTGACCAGTGCTGTCTTTAAGCTGGCTTTTAAGTTCTTTAGACTCTTTTTCTAAATCTATTTGTTGTAAAAGAGTTTTTATGGCCTCTGCACCCATACCAACAGTAAAAGCATTTCCAAACTTGTCATATGCTTCTCTATATTCTTTTTCTGTTAAAAGGTCTTTATAAGATAATGAAGTATTGCCAGCATCTAAAACAACATAGCTTGCAAAATATAAAACTTTTTCTAATGAACGTGGGCTCATACCAAGTATAATACCCATACGACTAGGTATTCCTTTAAAATACCATATATGAGACACTGGGGCAGCAAGTTCAATATGCCCCATTCTCTCACGTCTTACTTTAGCTTTTGTTATTTCAACTCCACATCTATCACAAATAATGCCTTTATATCTAACTCTTTTAAATTTACCACAATGGCATTCCCAGTCTTTTTGTGGACCAAATATTCTTTCACAAAAAAGACCGTCTTTTTCTGGCTTTAAGGTTCTATAATTTATAGTTTCTGGCTTTTTAACCTCACCTCTAGACCATTCACGTATTTTTTCAGGAGATGCTAATCCAATCTTAATAGAATCAAAAATTATAGATTGTTCACTATTTTGTGCACTCATAAACACCTTTCTCCTTTCTATTATTCATCAAAATCATCTTCATCAATAAAATCTTTACTTATTTCTTTAAAAATATCATCTTCATCATAATTTATATTAATGTCTTCTTCCAATAACATTTCTTCTTCAATAGGGTCAATGTCTTCATAATTATTGAAATCATCTATAATAATATTATTTTGTAAAACATTTGTTAAAATATCATCTTTTTCATCTTCTGTACCTTCTATATTAACATTTACAGAAAGAGAGTCTACTTCTTCAATAGATTCTTTTATTTCAACTTCAGTAGAGTCTTCTAAAAGAACACGAACATCTAAACCTAAGGCTTGAAGTTCTTTTAATAATACCTTAAATGATTCTGGTACACCAGGTTCTGGTATATTTTCACCTTTAACAATTGCTTCATAAGTTTTAACACGCCCAACTATGTCATCGGATTTAACAGTTAATATTTCTTGTAAAGTATATGACGCACCATAAGCTTCAAGAGCCCAAACCTCCATCTCACCAAATCTTTGTCCACCAAATTGTGCTTTACCACCAAGAGGTTGCTGTGTAACTAAAGAATATGGACCAGTGGAACGAGCGTGAATCTTATCATCTACAAGATGGTGTAATTTAAGATAATGCATAAATCCAACTGTTGTAGGATTATCAAATTCTTCACCAGTTCTACCATCTCTAAGTTTAATTTTACCTGTATAATTAAGTTCTACACCTCTCCACTCTTCTCTATGGGCTTTATTTTTATCTAAATAGTCAAATATTTCATCATTAATTTTACCTTTCCATTTAGATTCAAATTCTTCCCAAGGTGTATTTGCATAGTCGTTTGCAAGTTCTAAAGTTTCCATAATATCTTGCTCATCTGCCCCGTCAAATACAGGAGTAGCTATTTTCCAGTCTAAAACTTTAGCAGCTAATGATAAATGTATCTCTAACACTTGACCTATATTCATACGAGAAGGAACCCCAAGTGGATTTAAAACTATATCAAGAGGTCTTCCATTTGGTAAGAAAGGCATATCTTCAACTGGTAATACACGAGAAACAACCCCTTTATTACCGTGACGTCCTGCCATTTTATCACCAACAGATATTTTTCTTTTTTGTGCTATATAAACACGAACAAGTTTATTAACACCTGGTGGTAACTCATCACCATTTTCACGAGTAAATATTTTAACATCTACAATTATACCACATTCACCGTGAGGAACTCTTAAAGATGTATCTCTAACCTCACGAGCTTTTTCTCCAAATATTGCTCTTAAAAGCCTTTCTTCGGCTGTAAGTTCAGTTTCGCCTTTAGGTGTAACTTTACCAACAAGTATATCATTAGGTGAAACCTCTGCACCTATTCTAATAATACCACTTTCAGTTAAATCTCTTAAAGCATCATCACCAACATTAGGTATATCTCTTGTTATTTCTTCTGGTCCAAGTTTAGTATCTCTAGCCTCACATTCATATTCTTCTATATGAATAGAAGTATATACATCTTCTGCTACAAGTTTTTCACTAAGAAGTACGGCATCTTCATAGTTATACCCTTCCCAAGTCATAAATCCAATAAGAGGATTTTTACCAAGTGCAAGCTCACCATCCTTTGTAGAAGGTCCATCTGCTATAATATCGCCTGCTTTTACCATTTGACCTTTAGAAACAATAGGTTTTTGGTTCATACAGTTACTTTGGTTACTTCTTTTAAATTTACTAAGTTTATATCTATCTTTTCTACCTTCATTAGTTTTTATAACTATTTCTGATGCGTCTACTTTTTCTATAATACCATCATTTTTAGCAACTATAACAACCCCTGAGTCTTTAGCAGTTTTATGTTCCATACCAGTTCCAACAACTGGAGCTTCTGTTGTTAAAAGAGGTACTGCCTGACGTTGCATATTTGAACCCATTAAGGCTCTTGTAACGTCATCGTTTTCAAGGAAAGGTATTAAAGCTGTAGCAACAGAAACAAGCTGTTTAGGAGAAACGTCCATAAGGTCTATTTTGCTAGGCTCAATCTCTACGTTATCTTCTCCAAGACGAGCAGTAACTTTTTGGTGGATAAATTCTCCATTTTCATTTAAAGGCTCATTAGCTTGTGCTATAACATAATTTTCTTCTTCGTCTGCAGTTATATATATAAATTCATTAATAACTCGAGGTTTATCTCCAGATTTGTCTATTTTTCTATATGGAGCTTCTATAAATCCATATTGATTTATTTTAGCAAAAGTAGCAAGAGAGTTTATAAGACCGATATTAGGTCCCTCTGGAGTTTCTATTGGACACATACGACCATAATGAGATGTATGTACGTCCCTAACTTCAAATCCTGCTCTATCTCTTGACAAACCACCAGGTCCAAGGGCTGAAAGACGACGTTTATGAGTCATTTCACTAAGAGGATTATTTTGATCCATAAACTGTGAAAGTTGAGAACTTCCAAAGAATTCTTTTATAACAGCTGTTACTGGTTTAATGTTTATTAAGGCTTGCGGAGTTATAGTTTCTAAAGTTTGAGTATTCATTCTTTCTTTTACAACTCTTTCCATACGAGAAAGCCCTATTCTAAACTGGTTTTGTAAAAGTTCACCAACAGCTCTAATACGTCTGTTTCCAAGATGATCAATGTCATCTTCAGCTCCTACGCCATAATCTAGATGCATATTATAATTCATACTAGCCATAATATCTTCAAATGTAATATGCTTTGGTATAAGTCTTTGAAGATTAGCTTTTATTTTATATTTTAAATCTTCTTCATCATCTGCAAGTTCAAGTAATTCTACCAATACTGGATAATAAACGTCTTCTTTAATACCAACTTCTTCTTTTTTAATTCCGTGTGGTTTTAAATATTCCTCAGCATTTACAGTAAGATTTCCTATTATCCTACAAATTTTGTTATCTTCTACATATACGTTAATATATGGTACACCTGCATTTTGTATTCTATCTGCCATTTCAGCAGTAATTTTTTCACCTTCATTAGCTAATATTTCACCAGTTGTGGTATCTACTACATTTTCAGCAAGTTTAAATCCACGAACTCTATTTTTATACGCTAATTTTTTGTTAAATTTGTATCTTCCAACACGAGCTAAATCATATCTTTTTGGATCATAAAACATACTATGCAATAAAGATTGAGCACTTTCTACTGTTGGTGGCTCACCTGGTCTTATTTTTTTATATACTTCTAATAAGCCTTCTTCATATGTTTTAGTAACATCTTTTTCTATTGTAGATAAGATTTTACTTTCTTCTCCAAAATATTGTATAATTTCTTCATCTGTTCCTATACCTAAAGCACGGATTAAAGCTGTAACTGGTAACTTACGATTTCTATCTACTCTAACATAAAATACATCATTAGAGTCTGTTTCATATTCAAGCCAAGCACCTCTATTTGGTATAACAGTAGAACTTATAAGATTTTTACCAACCTTATCTTTTTCCATAGCATAATAGATTCCAGGAGAACGAACAAGCTGGCTAACTATAACACGTTCTGCACCATTTATAACAAAAGTACCTGTGTCTGTCATTAAAGGGAAATCTCCCATAAAAATTTCTTGTTCTTTAATTTCATCATCTTTTTTATTGGTCAATCTAGTTTTTACTCTTAAAGCTGCTGCATATGTTGCGTCTCTTTCTTTACATTCAGCAATAGAATATCTAGGTTCTGAATCTAGCTTAAACCCAATAAATTCAAGAATAAGATTGTTGCTATGGTCTGTTATAGGTGATATATCTTCAAACACTTCTTTAAGACCTTCTTCAAGAAACCAATCATAGCTATCTTTTTGAAGAGCAAGAAGATTAGGCATTTCTAACACTTCATCAATCCTTGAGTAGCTCATACGAACAACGTCACCTAGCTTAATTGGCTGTATTCTACTTTTCTCCACGGCACTACACTCCTTAAATATATTTTAAGCTTTTATAAGCCTATTTATAAATTTATTTAGTTTTATATTTTAAAACGCAAAAAATTACCGAATACTATCTATTTTTTAAAAAATTAATGTGTTCGGCTATTAAAGTATATAAAATTAAAGTAAGTGGTTGTAATACATAATATAAATACATCCTTTTCTAATTTTAATAAATGGATAAAAAATACTTTATATTTATAATTTTTAGTAATAATAACTAAATTTTTTATTTAATATTTTAATTTATATCTTTTGATATGTTTTTTAATATTATCACGTTTTCTATTATTTGTCAATACATTTTTAACATTTTGTCCAAATATATTTGTTAAAGTGTCAAACATAGGTTACACTTAAAAGATTTTTTAACAAAGATAAGAATAAGTATAAGTATAAGTATAAAATAATACTAACTTATCTTTTTTATAATAATATAGTAAATTTATATATAATTAAAATACACCTAAATATTGTTCTACTACTTGATTAGGTGATTTAAACCCTAAACAAGTTTTTATATAATTGTTTGATTTAACTTGATATTTAGCTAATTGTTTTCTTCCATCTTCTAAATTAAACATTTTTAAGTACTTATAAAATCTCTCACTATCTTGTCTATGTTGGCGTTCCACCTTTCCATTATGTCTTGGTGTAGCTATTCTTGTTCTTGTATATTTTATATCTAATTTTCTTAATATTATTTCAAACATTGTTTCTCCTTGTTCTTTTCTTTGAAAATTAGTAAATTCAACTCTATTATCTGTTTGTATCTCTCTTATTATAAATAGGGCTTTTTTATTAATTCTAATATAAATAAGTAAGATGTATAAGTAGATTTTTCTTCATATATTTGCCTATAACACCATCT
>CALWOZ010000035.1 GCA_944383305.1 uncultured Clostridia bacterium
GAAAGGTAGAACGCCAACATAGACAAGATAGTGAGAGATTTTATAAGTACTTAAAAATGTTTAATTTAGAAGATGGACGAAAACAATTAGCTAAATATCAAGTTAAATCAAACAATTATATAAAAACTTGTTTAGGTTTTAAATCACCTAATCAAGTAGTAGAACAATATTTAGGTGTATTTTAATTATATATAAATTTACTATATTATTATAAAAAACAAATATAAAATAGTATTATTTTATACTTATTCTTATCTTTGTTAAAAAATCTTTTAAGTGTAACCTATGTTTGACACTTTAACAGCCTATCAATTAATTTGATAGGTTTTTTATTGACAATTTTTGTATTATATTGTAAAATTTTGCATATATAAATTTTTATATAAAAGGAGTGAATTTAATTATGTATTGTCCAAATTGTGGAGGAGATTGTCAAATTATCACAGATATTCAAAGTACTGGTAAAGATTTTTCAGCTGGTAAAGCCTGCTGTGGAGTTTTATTATTTAACTGGATTGGATTATTGTGTGGAGCTTGTGGAAAAGGAAAGCAAATCACTTCAACACATTATTGGATTTGTTCCAAATGTGGAAATAAATTCAAAGCATAGGTGCAACTATGAATGATAAAATCTGGATTAAATTAATGGAAATAGGCTCCAAATTAGGTTGTCATCAAATGCCTGAAAGAAGCTTCTTTTTGAAAGGTTATCAAATGCCTATATGTGCTCGTTGTGTAGGTGTTATTATAGCATCTATTATAGCTACAATTATATTTTTTAGAAAAAAAGTAACATATGTTACTTGTATATTAATGTCTTTAATTATGTTAATAGACTGGTTATTACAATTTTTTAATATAAAGCAGTCTACAAATCAGAGAAGATTTATTACTGGTTTAATAGGTGGCTTTGGTTGGACAATTCTAAATCTTAAATTTTTTAAATGGTTATTAAATAAATCTAATGTAAATTAAAGTGTCTAGTAAATATCTTTTCTATTATAAAAAGATAACTTAAATAAATTTATTAACTATTTACACTATAATATTACAAATAATTAAATATAAAATACTACTTAATTAACTATTAACTGTATCTTGAATTATAATTTTATTTATTTTTGATTTATCAAACTATTAATAAAAACTAATAAATATAAAAAGGCTTAGTTGTTTCTAAGTCTTTTTACATTAATTATATGTATATAGATATTTTTAATTATTAAAAAAAATATTAATTTATTATAAATAAATTTATTAAAATATAATAAATTATAAAAATAAGGGAGTTGATATTATGAGTACAGCTTGTGCATATATAAGGGTTAGTACAGACGACCAAGTAGAATATAGCTTAGACGCACAATTAAATGCAATAAAAAAATACGCAAAGGAAAACAACTTAATATTGCCTAGTGAATATGTATTTGTAGATGATGGGTATTCTGGTAGAAAGGCAGAAAAAAGACCTGCATTTATGAAAATGATAGCTACTGCAAAAAATAAGCCTACACCATTTAATACTATATTAGTACATAAATTTGATAGGTTCGCTCGTAACCGTGAGGATAGTGTAGTATATAAGTCATTACTAAAAAAAGAATGTAATATAAAAGTAGTTAGCATAACAGAAAGTATAGAAGATGATAAGTTTTCAATAATATTAGAAAGTATGCTCGAAGCTATGGCAGAGTATTATTCATTAAATCTAGCAGAAGAAGTAAAAAAAGGTATGGCAGAAAAGGCAAAACGAGGAGAATATCAAGCATATGCACCTTTAGGATATGACAATGATAAAACTAATAAGACACTTATAATAAATGAAGAAGAAGCTAAAATTGTAAAATATATTTTTAATGAATTTTTAAACTCTACACCTATGCAACAAATAACAAAAAACCTTAACGATTTAGGATATAAAACAAAAAGAGGAAATAAATTTGAAAGACGTACAATAGAATACATATTGAGAAATACAGTTTATATAGGATACACTACCTGGTGTGAAGATGGTCAAAGAAAAAGAGATTATACAAAACCAGCACATATAGTTAAAGGTAACTATCCATCTATTATAGACCAAGATACATTTGAAAAAGTGCAAGAAAAAATAAATATATATAAAGAAAGATATAAACCAAAACAAAGACCTATAACAGAATTTAAACATTATTTAAGTGGTATAGTAAAATGCTCTTATTGTGGTTCTAGTTTATCCATGGGAGGTAAATATACACAATGTATAGGATATAGTCACGGAAAATGCAAAGTATCTAATGCAATACCGATTAAAACACTTGAAAGGTTATTTTTAGAAGAAATTAGTAGTATATCATCTAGAGATTTAAGTACATTAAATTTAAAATCCAGAAATGAAAAAAATCAAAACGAAGAGACAAAACTTCTTAATTTAGAACTTAATAAATTAAATAGTAAGCTAGAACGTGCAAAAATTGCATATTTAGATGGTATAGATACTTTAGAAGATTATAAACAAAATAAAACATTAATTGAAAATCAAATAGAAAATATAAGAAATAAGTTAAATTCTTTTAATGAAAATAAGGAAATAAATTTAGATAAATTTAAAAACAATATAGAAAAGTTAAGAAAGCTCATTATAGATGAAAAAGCATCTAACCTTGATAAAATAGAATATGTAAAAAATTGTATTGAAAAAATAATATTTAATAAAGTAAGTAAAACCCTTGAATTTTACTATTATTCCTAAAATGTAAAGGGTTTTACTCTTAGGAATATTTTTTATATCCTATAGCCATATAGTCCTCCATATTGTGTTAAAATAAGTTTAGCAAGTTCAGGATTTTTCTTTTTAATTTTTACAGGGAATTCAAGTTTTTTTTCATATATCCACATTAGCACATTTCTCCTTTCAAATGATAATTAAAGCAATCTTGCCAAGGCCAAGGATTATCAATCCATTTAAAATGATTGCTATCAGACATAGAACGGTAAGAACATAAAGGTCCAAAATGTTCTTCATAAATACAACGAATATTATTAGCCTCTTTTAATATTTGGTTATATATCTCTATTGCTTCTTTATCGTGGTGGTGAATATCAAGATATAGTGCCATATCAACAGCCATAAAATCTAGAGCTGTCAATCTGCTTAAAACTTCATCTCTTTCCATATTTTAGCCCTCCTAAAAATAAATTATTAAAAAAGTCTATAAGGTGATGGTCTATCTTGCATTTTATCACAGCAAGGATTTTGTTCTTCCATAGTATTTTGGTGTTTACTATGGCAAGGATTTTCTTCTTTCATAATATGTCGATGTTCTTTACAATAAGGTCTTGCTAGCTCTGGAAATATAGTTCCTTTAATCATAGACTCATTTTGGTCATATATACTACATAAATTTTGAAAAGGAACATAAGCTCTTGCAAGTTCAACAACTTTAATATATTCTTCATAAGGTGTACATTCTTTATTACAATCCACAATAAAACCTCCTTTAATAGCTGTTAGGTTAGCTTCAACCTAATTTTATAATATTCATATAATATAAAAATGTTACAATAGTATTGACTTTTATATAAAAAAGTTATACCTTATAAATATTAAAATAATAATGAGGTGATACAATGTCTTTTTTAGACAATAAAGAGAAAATATTAAAACTATTAAAATTATTTATATTTTTAATATTAGTTTACTTATTTATAAATTATATAGGGGGTCTGTTTTTACCATTTATAATTGGGTATATTTTGTGTATTATTTTATATCCTCTGTTTAAAATACTTAATAATAAATATAAAATCCCAAAAGTTCTAAGTAGCATTATATGTATATCGACTTTAATATTTTTAGTTGTATTTTTAGGAGTTGGAATAATAGGTCAAATAGTAAAAGAGGGTAAGGAATTTGCAAAAGATTTACCTTATTATATAGATTCTATAAAAAATACTTTTAATGATATAAGCACTAAAGTTGAAAATTTAATGAGTGTATTACCAGATAGTTTAGAAAATATACTATTAAACTTTTTTGAAAATTCATCATCTCTTATAGGTGAATTTTTAGGTAGTGGAGTAAAAGATACGTCTATAAACTTTATAAAAAAGGTACCAAATGCACTTATGATAGTAATTATAAGTATTATATCTTGTTATTTAATGCTTATAGATAAAGAAAATATACAAGCTTTTATTTTAAGACAACTTCCTAAAAGGTATTCAGAAAAACTTAATATTGTAAAATCTGGAATAGGTGATGCTGTTTTTGGATATATAAGGGCACAGCTTATAATAATGAGTTTAATAGCAACAATTTGTTTTATTGGACTTGCTATAATAAAGGCTCCTTATGCTTTATTTGTTGGATTTATTATAGGTATAGTAGATGCACTTCCTGTATTTGGTAGTGGATTTATACTTTGGCCTTGGGCTTTATATAACCTTATAACTAAAGACTATGGTATGGCAATAGGACTTATTATTATATATGTAGTAGTTCTTGTAACGAGACAATTTTTAGAACCAAAAGTGTTAGGTAAACAAATAGGTATACACCCATTAGCAACATTAATGTCTATATATATAGGACTTCAAATATTTGGGATTTTTGGATTTATAATAGGTCCTGTTCTAATGGTTATAATAAAAGCTCTTCAAAATGCAAATGTATTACCAAAATGGAGGTAATTATGGATAGACCCATATATAATACTCTTAAAAACTTGTCTAATTATCCGTTTCATATGCCAGGGCATAAAAGAAATAAAAAATTTTTAAATGACTTTTATGATTTTATAAATTTAGATTTTACAGAAATAGATGAAACAGATAATATGCATAAACCAGAGGGTATAATAAAAAATTCTAAAGAAATAATATCCAAAACTTTTGGAGCAGAAGAAAGTTATTTTCTTGTTAATGGTAGTAGCTGTGGTATAATAGCGTCAATAATGGCTTGTTTATCTCCAAATGAACATATTTTAGTTGCAAGAAACTGCCATATAAGCGTATATAATGGCATAATTTTAAGTGGTGCTTTACCTATTTATATTTATCCTACTATAAAATATAATATTCCTTGTGGAATAGACATAGAAAACATAAAAAAAGCCATAGAAAAATATAAGAATATAAAGGCGTTTATTTTGACAAGTCCTACATATGAAGGATTTGTATGTGATATAGAAAAAATATCAAACTTTTTACATAAAAACAATATAATACTTATAGTAGATGAAGCTCACGGAGCACACTTTAATTTTTCTAATAATTTTCCTAAAAGTGCCCTACAATGTGGAGCAGATATAGTTATACAAAGTTTTCATAAAACACTCCCTGCTTTTACACAATGTGGAGTTCTACATTTAAATAGCAAAATTGTAGATAAATATAAATTAGAAAAATGCCTTTCTATGATACAAACTACTAGTCCTTCTTATATGTTTATGATGAGTATAGAATATGCTACAAATTTTTGTAAAAACAATAAAATACTTTTTGAAGATTATACTTTATTTTTAAAAGATTTAAGAGAGCACCTAAAGTTATTAAAAAATATTAAACTTATAGACAAGGATATTTTACAAAATAGTAATATTATAGATTTTGATATTAGTAGACTTACATTTTTAATAAATAGTAGTGTTAATGGGGATTATATAAATAGTGTATTAAAAGAAAATAATATTCAACTAGAAATGTATGGAGAAAATCACATAATTGCCATATCAACTATATGTGATGATTTTAACAGTCTAATAAAACTTAAAGATATACTATTTAAAATAGATAAAAATTTAAACTTTATAGACAAACAATATAAATGTGTAAAAGATGACTTAATTATAAAGCCTAATATAACACCTAGAGAAGCATTTTATAAAAATAAAGTTTTATTAAATATAGATTTATGTGAAAATAAAATTTGTGGAGATTTTATAATTCCTTATCCACCTGGCATACCTATTTTAGCACCGGGAGAAACTATAACTAAAGAAAATATTTTAAAAATTAAATCTTATAAAAACAATAATATTAACATTATCGGAATTGATGAAAATGATAATATAAGTATTATTAATTAAAGTAATATAAATTTTAAATTTAATAAAAAGGAAAATAATATTAAATTAAAATATGAAAATAACTTAATATATAAAAAGTATCAAAGCTAAAATATACATTTAGTCCAATTATCTAATGTAATGTCAATAAATAGCTAGTATTTTTTGACAAGCAAAAATCTTCACCCTTGCAATCATTATTGACATACCTTATTTACCTTTATCTGCCCGTTACATAAACCTCATTAAGACAAAGAATAGATTAGTACACAAAAGCATAGGAATGGTGATCCTATGCTTTTTAATAATATTAATACAATTAATAGTGGCTAGATAATTTAGTATTAATGTTTTTTATTTATAATTTCTTTTTATTTTCATTATACAAAATTAATAAACTGATATTTAAACCTAAAAGTATAAATAAAAATATTTTTAGTATTGAATAATAAAGAAGAAAAAACTGTGTATTTAGTAAATATAAGTTTAGAATATAGTAAATAGCTATATAAAATAAATATAATACAATATATTTTATTAAACTTACTTAAATTAATATTAAAGATACTAAACAATATATAAAATATAAATATTGTTATAATGGATATTAAAATTGGCTCTTTTAATATTCCCTATATAATTAAATATATATTAAATAAAAACTTTTCCTTACCGTTTATAATAAAATATTCATTAATTTTATTATAAAAATATAAGTAAGTGAGTAATATTAATGCTAATAATGTAATTTTAATATATTTTGTTTTATTAAACATAATTTTCAAGTTTAAATGTCCAATTTCTAGTTGAAGCCATTTGTAAATTTAATACTAAGTAAGAACCTATCTGACCACTAAAAGAATATGCTTCTTTTTTTACATATTTAGTAAATCCTGTATTAACATTAAAATCGTTGTTTTGAACATATACATTATTAGAATTATTAATACCAAAAATTAAACTTAAAATACTAAACATAATATCTTCTCCTTAATCAGTAAATAATTTAAAATAATATTAAGGTTTAATTATATTTTAAAATAATATTTGCTTTATTTTCTTCGGTATCTTTTTTAATTTTTATTTTGATTTTATAGTCTTTTAATTTCATCTACCAGTAATTTTCTTTTTCCCTCTAATCTATATGTTGCCTCTTTTATTAATAATTAACAGAGAGTAAATACTTTCTTTGTGTTTTAATTTTATATAAACTTGCTGTCTTTTTTAATAACTTTTTACTAATTCATAATAAATTTTACAGTGTATAACTTATCTTTTTATTATTAAAAACTTTGTATAATTTAAAGATATATTAAAAGAGAGATAAAAATCTCTCTTTTAATTACATATGTCTTGGTAATATTTCTATCCAGTATCCATCTGGGTCATTTATAAAATATATTCCCATATCTTCATTTATGTAGCAAACGCATCCCATATCTTTATGCTTTTGTAAAGCCTCTTCATATTCATCTGTATAAAGAGCAAGATGAAATTCATTATCACCTAAGTTATAAGGCTCTTTTCTATCTCTAAGCCACGTAAGCTCTAAAAAATGACTAGTTTGATTATTATCTCCTAAATATACTATTATAAAGCTACCATCTTCTGCCTCTATTCTTCTTGTTTCTTTTAAGTTTAAAGCTTGTTCATAAAATTTTAAACTTTTGTCTAAATTTAAAACGTTAATATTATTATGATAAAATTTAAAGTTCATTTTATTACCTCCTAAACATTAGTTTTATTAATGGCTTTTAATAATGGTTTATATAAAATATATATTAAAAATCCATTTAAAGCTCCTTTTATTATATTAAAAGGTGTTATTAATGTAAATAGTAATTTTACGGTTTCTTCTAATCCTACACTCATATATATAGGAGTTATAAAAATATTAAATATAAACATACCTATACTCATAAGTATAGTCCCTAATATTATGCCCTTTATTATACCCTTATTTTTATTGTATAAATAACATATTGGTAATATATATAAAACACTAGATATAAAATTCATAAAAAATCCTATAATACCAGAATCACTAATAGTTATCATCTCTAAAATAGCAACTACAAATGTTATTATTATCCCATATGTTGTGCCTAAATAAATAGCACCTATTGTTATTATTACATCTTTTATTTCATAAGATAAAAAAGAGATAGGAACTTTAAAAACTATCATAGATAAATAAGCTAAACAGCTTATAAGTGAAATAATTGTTAATTTTTTTACTGTCATAATTTTTCTCCTTTAAAATATAAATTTTTATAATATTTTGTTCATTTAAAAATTAAGTTATATTTTAATTGAAATAATAAAAAACCTAAAGGTAATCCTTTAGGTTAATATTTTATACACAAATAATGCTATATAAATAATAAGGCATTAAAAATACACTACTATTTATACATATATAAAATATCCTTTTCCATCCAGACTGTAACTGTCGGTTTTGGAATCTCACCAAATCATGCTAAAAAGCTCGTGGACTATAACCACCGATAGGGACTTTCACCCTTCCCCAAGGATAACACTATATTAAATTTATAAATGGTTTTTTATTATAAAAATATTTTAAATGATTAAATTACTTAATTTTAAAATCAACTTTATATTATTATATACATAAATATTAATATATGTCAATAAATATTAAAATTATTAGTATAAAAATTATTTTTAATATCTAATATAAGGTATGAAAAAAATAAAAATATATTCCTAATTTATTTAACTTTAACTATATTGACTTTAAATTTTATATATTTAATACTGTCACTTTGGGTCTAGACATTGCCTCTATAGAATATTTTACACCTTGAACACCTATACCAGATGATTTAACGCCTAAAAATGGGAAGCTATCTGGTCCACGTTCTGTCTTGTTATTTATTTGAACAGTACCTACTTCTAATTTATCTGCTATATTAAGCGCTTTATTTATATCTTTTGTAAAAATTGAACTTTGTAAACCATATTCAGATTTGTTAGCTATTTCAATAGCCTCTTCATAAGATTTAACTTTTATAATAGGTAAAACTGGTCCAAAAGGCTCTTCCCACGCTACATTCATATCTAATGTAACATTTTTTATAAGTGTTGGATAAATAAGATTACCTTCTCTTTTATCTCCATAAAGTATAGTTGCACCTTTTTCTTTGGCGTCATCTATAAGTCCCATAACAAAATCGGCTGACTTTTCATTAATTAAAGGAACTACGTCAAAATTATCATCAATAGGATTTCCTACTGTTACATTTTTTATTTTATCTAAAAGTTTATCTACAAGTTCATCGTGTACTTCTTCCATAACAAGTACCCTTTTTATAGCAGTACATCTTTGTCCAGAATAAGAAAATGCTCCTGATATAATTTGACTTGCTGTATGTTCTAAGTCGGCATCTTCTAAAACAATACCTGCGTCTTTACCACCTAATTCTAATATAACTGGAATCATACCACATTTATTAGTTATTCTCTTACCTATGGCAGTACTACCTGTAAAGTTTATAAAATCTATATCTTTATGAGATACAATATAATCTCCTATTTCACTTCCTTTTCCAGTTACAGTTTGTATAACACCTTCAAAAACTCCAGCCTCTTCAAAAACTCTAGCAAGGTGTAAGCCACATATACTTCCTTGTGTAGAAGGCTTTAAAACAACTGAGTTACCAACTGCTATGGCTGGAGCTATTTTAGATGCTGCAAGGTTTATAGGATAGTTAAATGGAGATATAGCCAAAACAACACCTAATGGTTCTCTTTTTATTATACCTGTTTTTTTAGGGCTACCACCATAAAATCCATCTCCTACTAGACATTCATTTGTCATAGTTCTAATAGTATCGGCTGTGTATCTTATAAAATCGGCTGTTCTTAAAACTTCTGATTTACAACTTTTTCTATCTTTACCTATTTCGTGTATCATACTTTCTACAAATACACCTACATTTTTTTCTAATATTTCTGCTGCTTTATATAAAATATTGGCTCTTTTATCTAAAGAAGTTTCTCTCCATTTTTTTTGAGCTAGTTTTGCTTTTTCTAATACAAAATCTACTTCTTTTTGGCTCATAGTAGGAACAAAGCCAACAGTAGAGTTATCTAAAACAGATTTTATTTCTATATAGTCGTTATTTTCACTATTTATCCAATTTCCATTTATAAGATTTTTATATTTATTATTTTCTTTTATTTTTTCAAACATATTAATACCTCCTTAATTGATAATTCCTATTTATTTACTACATTTTAACAGAATTTATTATTTATTTCAAGATATTTGTATCATAAATTTTGTTATATACTCATCTGGTGTTTTAAATGTTGCATCGTCAAATAAGTATTCTTCATAACAATATCCACTTATTTTTAAATTTTGATTTTTTAAATATTTTTTTGCAATATTATAAATTTTATAAAATTCTAACCAATGACCTTTATGATAAAAAACTAAATATTTACCTTTAGGTTTTATAAAGTAATCTACTCCTTTTATTTTTGTATCAATTTTTGTATAGAAATAAGAATAGTTTAAATAATCACTATTTATAATTTGTTTATCCTCTATTATAGCCCCAAATCCAAATCCACTATATAAATTAGTTTGATAACTTTTAGATACGTGCTCACATAATATCTTAGCAGCAAATAATTCAGATTTATGCTTTATAGGTTTTGATAAAACAAAGTATTCTTCTTCCATATTTTCAATTACCATTTTGTCTAACTCTATGCTTTTATACGATTGTAAAATATCTAATTTATTTTTTATAATATTATTTGTTCTGTTAAGTTCTTGTATTTGCCTTTCTATATTATTTTTTTGTTCTAATAAAATAATATTTAACTCTTCTACACTTCTTTTTTCTAAATATTGTTTTATACTTTTAAGTGGCATACCAAGCTGTTTTAATATTAATATAACCTCAAAAAGACCTCCTTGATGTATTGTATAATATCGATAGCCATTTTCTTTTACAAAAGCTGGCTTAAAAAGTCCTATTTCATCATAATATATTAATGTTTTTTTATTTACATTGTACATTTTTGCAAACTGACTTATTGTAATATATTTTTCAAAAATTTCTTCCATAAAATTTAATTCTCCCCTTGACTATCCAGTTACTGTATAGTTTATCATATCTTGTAGACTAAATCAATTATATTTTAAAGGAGATTATTATGGAAAATAAGTTTAAACTATCACAAATTTTTAAACTAGTTGTCCCTACAATTTTAATGATGTCATTTATGTCTCTATATACAATAGTAGATGGAGCTTTTGTATCTACACTTGTAGGTACTGATGCTCTCTCTGCTGTTAATATAGCTTATCCATATGTTAATTTTATTTTAGGTATATCTATTATGTTAGGCACTGGTGGCTGTGCTTTAGTTATGAAAAAAATAGGAGAAGGTAAAAATGAAGAAGCAAAGAGAGATTTTTCTTTAATACTATATTTTGCTTTTGTTTCTAGTTTAGTTATATGTGGTCTTAGTATATTATTTATAGAACAAATATTAAAATTATTAGGAACAACAAATAGTTTGTACCAATATACAAAAGATTATTTATTTTTTATGATAATATTTGTTACACCTACTATATTAAAATTTATTGTAGAACAGTTTTTAATAGCTACAAATAGACCTAAAACTGCTCTTTTTCTTTCTGTTTCAGGTGGTATTTTAAATATTGTTTTAGACTATGTTTTTATTGCATTATTAGACTTTGGTGTAAAGGGAGCTGCTATAGCTACAGGTATAGGATATGCAATCCCCGCTATTATAGGCTTAATATTTTTTATTAATCCTTCTAGTTTACTACATTTTAAAGCACCTAGTAAAAGTCCAAAAGTTATATTAGAGGCTTGTTTTAATGGGTCATCTGAAATGGTATCTCAGTTATCTAGTGGTATTATAACATTTTTATTTAATATAGTTACACTTAAATATATAGGAGAAGATGGAGTTGCCTCTATAACTATTATTTTATACATTCAATTTTTAGTAACAGCTGTATTTTTAGGATATTCAATAGGTATTTCACCTCGAATAAGCTTTTACTATGGAAATAAAGATAATGCTATGTTAAAAAGAATTATATCTTTTAGCCTTAAGTTTGTATGGACTATATCTGTTTTTATATGTATAGCTATAGTTTTAGCCTCACCTTTTTTAGTTGGATTTTTTACCGAACCAGGAACAAATGTGTTTAACATAACAATAGATAGTTTAAAAATATATTCTTTTGCCTTTTTATTTGTTGGTACTAATATTTTTATGTCTGGTATGTTTACTGCATTTTCAAATGGTAAAATATCTGCCCTTATATCTTTTTTAAAAACATTAGTTTTTGAAAGTTTAGGAATTATTATTTTCCCATTAATACTTGGTGTTATGGGCATATGGTTAGCTGTACCTATAGCTGACTTTTTGGGTGTTATAGTATGTATATACCTTTATAAAAAATATAAATCTGTATATAATTATTAATAATTTAATATATAAAAACTAAAAAAGATATAGTCACTAATAATTAGTAACTATATCTTTATTGTTTAAAAATTTAATTATTGTTTTTTATTAAAATACTAATAATAATCCCACAAAATATAAATGAGATAAACTGTAATATTAAGTATAAAGTATAATAAACTTGATTTATAATAAATACGTCAAAATAGAAAAACTTTATATGCATTATCTACAATAAATTGTTCAATACTAAAATAAGAGTATAAAGAAATAATTACTAATAAAAATAATATTATTATTTTTATAGTCTTATTAAGTTTTTTATTCATATTATAGTTATTCTCCTTTAAACAACCTATCAAACATTTATATTTATAATACTATTATAATTTAATAATTTATTAAAAAAAGTCTTTTTTTTAATATGTAGTTATGTTATAATTAATAACTAAGGTAACATATATGTTGTAAAATTAAATTGATTATTTTGGTATATTTTTATTTTAGTTAAGTTCTTATACACCTTTTACTTTTCTCTACTTTATACAATAATAATCAAAATCGTGTAATTATTATAATAAATTAGCATATGTTAAAATTTAATAGACATATGATTAAATAATATTTTAATAATGTTAAATTTATCTATTAAATAAAATTAATAACAACTCTTTAGCACTAAAAATAATATTAAGTAATAATTTTTTATATTTTTGTATAAAATACTTGACGATATAGAGTATTTTTAATATAATAAAGCTAGTGCTTGTGCATATATAGATAACAAAGGAGGTTTTTTAAGATGAAAATGACATATCAACCAAAAAAGAGACAAAGAAGCAAAGTACACGGTTTTAGAAAAAGAATGAGTACTGCTAATGGTAGAAAAGTTTTACTTAGAAGACGTAGAAAAGGCAGAAAGGTTTTATCTGCTTAATTAACATATTGTTACCAATATATCTATAGTTTTTATTGGTTAAATAGCCCGCTATTTAGTGGGCTTTATATTTTAATTAAAATACTATATAGGAGATGAAAACGTGCTTTTTACAAAATCTCTTAAAAAAAATTATCAGTTTAGATTTGTATATAATAAAGGAAAATCTATCGCTAACAAATATTTAGTTATGTATGTTGTAAAAAACAACTCTTTAGAAAATTACATTGGTATATCTGTTAGTAAAAAAGTAGGAAATAGTGTTGTTAGAAGTAGAGTGACTAGACTTATTAGAGAGAACTATCGCCTTAGTGAAAATAAGCTAAAAAATGGGTATAGCCTTGTTGTTATAGCTAGAAACCCAGCAAGCACAGCTTCTTATCACGATATAAATAAAGCTATGAACCATCTTTTTTCAAAGCATAACTTATTTAACCTTGTTAGCAATTAATCGAAGGGGTGCCCTATGCTAAAAAAATGCTGTATGTATATTATAAAATTTTATCAAAAATTTATTTCTCCTATGAAAAAGCCTTGTTGTGTATATTATCCTTCTTGTTCTAGATATGCATATGAGGCATATGAAAAATATGGCTTTTTTAAAGGTACATATCTTACAGTTTGGCGTATATTAAGATGCAATCCTTTTAGCAAAGGTGGATATGACCCTGTTCCATAAAAACATTAGGAGGATATAATTTTGTTTAACTCTATTTTTATTTTAACTAACTTAATAGAAAAAGACCCTGGTTTTATTGTTGGACCTATATCTAAAATTTTAGGTATTATAATCAATCTTGTTTTTAAATTTGTGTATACAATAACAACAGACCATTCACTTGGTTTAACTATTATATTATTTACAATTATTGTTAGATTGTTATTAATACCTTTAAACTATAAACAACAAAAATCTATGTATATAATGCAAAAAATACAACCAGAAATGAAAAAGATACAAGATAAATATAAAGGTAATAAAGACCCTGAGCTAGCTAAAAAAATGCAAATGGAAATGAGTAAGCTTTATTCAAAACATAACTATAATCCAATTGGTGGTTGTTTACCTTTATTTATACAGTTACCTATATTTGTTGCGTTATATTTTATAATGAAAAATTCTTACCAGTTTGTTACAGACATAGGTAATTTATATACAGATATTGCTAATCAAATTTTAGCTACTCCAAACTATGCTGATGTTTTAGTACCAATAGTTACACCTCTTGTTCCTAAAGGTATGACAATAGATATTAGCCAGTTACACGATATGCTTAGAGCTATAAATAAATTTAGCCCTGCCGATTGGGAGGCTGTACAAGCTGGTCTACCTTCGTTAGATATATCTAACCTTTTGGCACAAAAATCTAGCATAGAATATTTCTTAGGAATAAATTTAGCAGAGACAGTTGGATTCTCATTCCCTAAAGTATTACTTGCTATTTTATCTGGTGTTACTACATTCCTCTCTAGTTGGGTAATATCTAGAAAAAATAAATCTGATGACCCTACTTTAAAAATGCAACAAAAAATAATGAATATTGTTATGCCTCTTATGATGACATTCTTTACTATATCTATCCCTTGTGGTGTTGCTATATATTGGATTGTTGGTAACATAGTTCAAATTGTTCAACAAATATTCTTAAGTAAATATTGTGAAAAGAAATTTGCTGAAAATGATTTAGTTTCCGTTTCAAACAAATAATTACTGTTTTATTTTATTAAGGAGGAGTTTTATGCAAGTACAAAAAGTTGCTAAAACAGTTAATTTAGCTATTGACGAAGCTTTAAATGAGCTTAACACTACTATAGACAATATAGAATACACTATTTTACAAGAACCATCTAAAGGTTTTTTAGGCATAGGTAGTAGACCAGCTAAAGTTTTAGTAAAATTAAAAGACTCTGTTAATTCAACAGAAACAAAGACTGAAAATATTAATGAAAATAAAGAAAAGACAGAAGATGAGGCTATTATATCTAAACCTAACAATAACACAACAGAAAAAAGAATACCTAAAATGGTTAGTGAAGATATGTTTAAACAAACTACAAAACCAGAAAAATCTAAAGAAATTAATAAAAATGCACCTATTATAGCTACTAATTTTCTTAAACAAGTTTTTGATAAAATGAATCTAAATGTAGAAATAAATACTACTTTAACAGATAAAAACACTTTATTAATAGATTTAAAAGGAAATGATATTGGTGTTATAATAGGTAAGAGAGGTCAAACTTTAGATTCTTTACAATACCTTACAAACCTTGTTGTAAATAAAGGTGAATATGCATATATGTCTATTAGTATTGATACGGCTGACTATCGTGAGAGAAGAAAACAAACTCTTGAACAATTAGCTATAAATTTAGCAAAAAAAGCTAAAAAGACAAGAAGAAATGTTAATCTTGAACCTATGAACCCTTATGAAAGAAGAATTATACACGGTGCTTTACAAAATGACCCAGCTATAAAAACATATAGCGAAGGTAATGAACCTTTTAGATATGTTGTTATATCACCTAAATAAAATTTATTTATACTATTATACCTTTGCTAAAAGCAAAGGTATTTGTATTAATAAAATTAAGGTATTTTTAATGTTTTATTAGTTAAAATTATAGATGATTTTAGCTAATAAACTATTTAATAATATTTAGATAGGACTGATAAAATGAAAATTAAAGAATTTGATACCATAACAGCTATATCTACCTCTTTTGGCGAAGGTGGTATAGGTATTGTTAGAATAAGTGGCGAAGATGCTTTTAACATAGCCAATAAAATATTTATGCCTTTTTCAAAAGAAAAACGAAATTTAAAAATAAGTGATTATCAAAGTCATACTTTAACATATGGTGTTATAAAAGATAATGATGATATAATAGACGAAGTTTTATTAACTGTTATGAAAGCCCCAAAGACTTATACTTGTGAAGATATAATAGAAATAAACTGTCACGGTGGTAAGTCTTGTGTAAAGCGTGTTTTAAATACAGTTTTAAAAAATGGTGCTAGAATAGCAGAAAATGGTGAATTTACAAAACGTGCATTTTTAAATGGTAGAATAGATTTAAGTAAAGCAGAGGCAGTAATAGACATAATAAATGCAAAAACAGATATAGGACATAAAGCTGCAATAAATAGACTTGAAGGAAAGCTTAAATCTAAAATTGATGAATATAGAAATGATATTATTACTATGACTGCTCATATAGAAGCCTCTATTGATTATCCAGAGCACGATGATGAAACTATGACCTATAATATGATAGAAGAAAAGACTAAAAATCTTATATTAAAAGTTGAAAAATTGTTAAAAACTTCTGATACTGGACGTATTATAAAAGAAGGTATAAAAACAGTTATTTTAGGCAAGCCAAATGTTGGAAAAAGCTCTATATTAAATATTTTATTAAACGAAGATAGAGCTATTGTAAGTGATATAGCTGGTACTACAAGAGATGTATTAAAAGAACACTTAAACATAAATGGTGTTGCTCTTAATATTGTGGACACTGCAGGTATTAGAAAAACAAATGATGAGATTGAAAAAATTGGTGTAGAAAAGTCTAAAGAATACGCTAAAGATGCAGATTTAATACTACTTGTTTTAGACAATTCTAAACCTTTAGATAAAGAAGATATAGAACTATTAGATTTTATAAAAAATAAAAAGTTTTTAACTCTTATTAATAAAACAGACCTTTCCCCTAACCTTAACGTAGATACTTTAAAACAGTATGTTAAACAAGAAAATATATTAAAACTTTCAGCTAAAAAAGATTTAGGATTTGATACACTTAAAGATAAAATAGAAACGTTATTTTTTGAAGGTGAAATAAATATAAATGAAGACGTTTTAATATCTAACGAACGTAATAAAAACTCTTTATATAACTGTATTCAAAGCCTTAAAAGTGTTTTAAATACAATAGAAAATAAAATGCCTGAAGACTTTATATCTATGGACTTAATAGAGGCTTATAGATACTTAGGGGAAATAACAGGTGAAAGTCTAGATGAAGATGTTATTGACAAAATATTCTCTGAATTTTGTCTAGGAAAATAAACTAGAAAGGTGATTATAATGAACATATTGGCAGAAGAAAATGTAGATGTTGTTGTTATAGGAGCTGGTCACGCTGGCTGTGAGGCGGCTCTTGCAACTGCAAGAATTGGTTTTTCTACAATTTTGTTTTCAATAAATTTAGATAGTATAGCAATGATGCCTTGTAACCCTAACATAGGAGGGAGCTCCAAAGGACACCTTGTTAAAGAAATAGATGCTCTTGGTGGAGAAATGGGAAAAAACATAGATAAAAGTTATATCCAAACTCGTATGCTTAATACAAGTAAAGGTCCTGCTGTATATTCTCTTAGGGCTCAGGCTGATAAAAATAAATATCATATAGAAATGAAAAAAGTGTTAGAAAATACAGAAAATTTAGATATAGTACAAGGTGAAATAACAGAAATTATTGTTAAAGATGGCGTTGTTAAAGGTGTCTTAAAAGAAGATGGTATTTTATATAACGCTAAAGCCGTTATCCTTTGTACTGGAACTTATTTAAAGTCTAAATGTCTATATGGAGATATGGTTATAGAAAGTGGTCCTAATGGACTTAGACAAGCTATATCTCTTAGTAATTGTCTTAAAAATCTTGGTATAAAAATGTATCGATTTAAAACTGGTACACCAGCTAGAATAGACAAAAGAACAGTAGACTTTTCTAAAATGTCTATACAAAATGGTGATGAAAACATTGTTCCTTTTTCTTTTGAAAACACTCCAGAAGATATAAAAAGAGAACAACTTCCTTGTTATCTTACCTATACAAATGAAAATACACATAAAATAATAAATGATAATCTTCACCGTTCGGCTATGTATGGGGGTATGATAGAAGGTACTGGACCACGATATTGTCCGTCTATTGAAGATAAAATAGTACGATTTGCAGACAAAGATCGTCATCAAATATTTATAGAACCAGAAGGTGAGGACACTAACGAAATGTATGTACAAGGTATGAGTACCTCTTTGCCTGCTGATGTTCAGTTAAAAATGTATAGAAGTATAGAAGGGCTTGAAAATTGTAAAATAATGCGTAATGCCTATGCAATAGAATATGATTGTATAGACGCAACTCAATTAAAACTTAGCTTAGAATTTAAAAATATAAAAGGACTTTTTAGTGCTGGTCAATTTAATGGTACTTCTGGATATGAAGAAGCTGCTGCACAAGGTATTATTGCTGGTATTAATGCTACAAAATATTTAAAAAATGAAGAACCTTTAATACTTGATAGGTCACAAGCTTATATAGGTGTTTTAATAGATGACATTGTAACAAAAGGTAGCTTAGAGCCTTATCGTATGATGACCTCTCGTGCCGAATACAGATTATTATTAAGACAAGATAATGCCGATTTAAGACTTACAGAAATAGGCTATAACGTTGGACTTATAAAAGAAGATAGATACCAAAAATTTTTAGATAAAAAAGAAAAAATTGAAAAAGATATAAAACGTATTAAAAAAATGTCTATTGCTCCGACAGATGAGGTAAACAGTCTTTTAGAACAATATGGTAGCACTCCTTTAACAAATGGTATAAAATTTACTGACCTTATTAAAAGAACAGAACTTTCTTATACTATTCTTGCACCTTTAGATAAAGACAGACCAAATCTTTCTTATGATGTAGAAGAGCAAGTAAATATTCAAATAAAATATGAAGGATATATAGATAAACAAATGCGTCAAGTAGACCAATTTAAAAAACTAGAAAGAAAGCGTATCCCAAAAGATATAGACTATTCTAAAGTAATGAGCCTTAGCTTAGAGGGAAGACAAAATCTTGAAAAAATTCGCCCTGAAAGTATAGGTCACGCCTCCAGAATAGCTGGTATATCTCCAGCGGATATAAATATGCTTTTAGTTTATCTAAATCTTTAGTTATTAACCTATTTATATACTTGTGAATATTTTATATAATAGCTAAAATATATAAGGAGTGATAGCTTGATTTTTTTACCAATAAAAAATAAATATATACAAAAAAGTTATTTTCATATAGATAATAGCAAAGCTCCTTTTTTTAGTATATTAACGCATCAATATACTAGCAAAAGCTTTATTGGTCTTATTAAAAAAAATAAACTTTTAGAAGCAAAAAATTTTATAAGTAAATCTTTTGCAGATGATGTAAATATATCTATACTAAAAGAGTTTTTCAATGATGACTATGTATATAAAACTTTAGATAAAGTATGTTTTTATAAAAATAAATATGAAAGAATAAATGCTTTTTTAATAATGGATAAAAACTTAAAATTTAAAGGTATAATAAACTTTTATATGATAAATGAGCCAGACCAAATTAGTAAATGGAAAATATATAAAATAACAAAAGAAACTACTTTTTAAGGAGCTTTTATGAAAAATTTATTAAAAAATGCTTGTAATGAACTTAATCTTAATATAAATAACAGTCAAATAGATAGCTTTTTAAAATATAAAGACCTTCTTTTAGAATGGAATGAAAAAATAAATCTTACAGCTATAACAGATGATAGAGAAATTATATTAAAACATTTTATAGACTGTTTGACTGTGTGTAAATTTGTAGATTTTAATAATAAAACTTTTATAGATGTAGGCAGTGGGGCAGGATTTCCTGCCTTACCTATCAAAATACTTTGTGAAAACTCTATCCCTACCCTATTAGACTCTTTAAACAAACGTATAAACTTTTTAAAAACAGTAGGAGATAAATTAAATTTACATAATATAACCTATGTTCACTCAAGAGCCGAAGATGCAGGACAAGATATTAAATTTAGAGAACAATATGATTTTTGTGTATCTCGTGCTGTTGCTAATTTAAGTGTGTTAGCTGAGTTTGACCTACCTTTTGTAAAAGTGGGTGGATATTTTATAGCTTTAAAAGGTCCACTATTAGATAGTGAACTTGTAGATGCAAAAAAAGCTATTACTACTCTTGGTGGAGAAATAGAAAAAATAGAAACTATAAAAATACCTTTTACAGATATAGAACATAAGCTAGTTTTTATAAAAAAATTAAGACAAACTCCAAAGCAATACCCTAGAAAAGCTGGTAAAGTATCTAAAAGTCCTATAAAGTGACAGTGTTTATACCAATTTATAGTAATATTTTGTAAATATCTTTTTGTTCAGAATTTTCTGATAATTGGAAATGTATGGGAAATATATGATATAATTCATCTAAAATATATTATTAGATGAGGTGCTCATATGCAAAGTTTAAATAATAACCAAAAAGAAATTATATATTTAGATGTAGAAAAAATATACCCTAATCCATATCAACCTAGAAAAATTTTTGAAGAAAATAGCATAGAAGAATTATCCATATCAATAGAAAAATATGGTGTCCTAGAACCTATATTAGTAAGAGAAGTTAAAGGCTCTTTTTATGAACTTGTAGCTGGAGAAAGACGACTTAAAGCTTGTAAAAAAATAGGCATAGCTAAAATCCCTGCTATAATTACTAATATAAATAAAAAAGATAGCGCTTGTATGGCTTTAATTGAAAACGTACAAAGAGAAAGACTTAATTTTATAGAAGAAGCCGAAGGATTTCAAACTCTTATGGTAGACTTTGGCTATACTCAAGAAGAAATTGCTAAAATTATTGGCAAAAAACAGTCTACTATATCTAATAAACTTAGACTTTTAAAACTAAAAAAAGATATAAAAAATACTATTATTCAAAATAAACTTACAGAAAGACACGCTCGTGCCCTATTAAAATTAGATAATGAAAACATACAAAGAGAAGTTTTAGAAAAAATTTTAAAATTTGACCTTAATGTCCAAAAAACTGAAGAACTTGTAGAAAATACTATAAAAAGATTAGAAGGTAAAAGTTTAAAAACTGAAAAGAAAATTAAAGGATATATTGGCGATTTGAGAATTTTTACAAATACCATTAAAAGTGCCGTAGACGTTATGAAAGAGTCTGGCGTTGATACAAACTACTCTGTTGTAAAAAATGAAAATGGATATGAAATAAATATTAAAGTTACTATGGATTAATACTTAAACTTAAAATAATTATTCTTATTATTTTTCTACTACGTTTTTGCAATTTTTCAAATTGCAATATTATTTAAACAAAAGTAAGTTTATAACTTTTATATTGAAAAATAAAGTCATAACCTAATTATAAATAATAATTTTTTAGTATACTGTATTAAAAATGGTTATTCCTATTATAATAATAATTTTTTAGTACTTTGTACTAAAAACGGTTATTCCTATTATTTTTCTTCTATAAAAATTAAAACAAAAGTAAGTTTATAATTTTTATTTTGAAAAATAAAGTCTTAACCTAATTATAATTATTGGAGGGAAATATTGTGAATATGTTTTTTACAGATGACAAAACTATAAATCTTGCTTTTAATATAAGAGAAGAAGTTTTTATAAAAGAACAAAACGTCCCTAAAGATTTAGAAATAGATGGTAGTGATAAGTATGCTAAAAATATGATTTTAACAGTAGACAATAAGCCTATCGGTACAGGTAGGCTTATAGAAATTGATAATAAAATATATATTGGACGTGTGGCTATATTAAAAGAGTATAGAAAAAAAGGATATGCAACAAAAATAATAAATTTTTTATTAGATGAGGCTAAAAATATGGGATATAAAGAAGTTTTTATCCATTCTCAGCTACACGCTAAAGAATTTTATGAAAAAATTGGATTTAAAGCCTTTGGGGAAGAATTTTTAGAGGCTAATATACCTCATATAAATATGAAAATAAATTTTAATTAAAAACAGATTTATAGCTTAATTATAATTAATAAAGTTGGAGGATAAAATGAAATTAGTTATTGGACTTGGTAATCCTGGTTTAGAATATAAATGGACAAGGCATAATGTAGGATTTGAAGCAATAGATAAACTTGCGTATGATTTTAACATAAATGTTAATAAAAACAAATATAAAGCCATTTATGGCGAAGGTATAATACATAATGAAAAAGTTATTCTTATAAAACCTTTAACATATATGAATCTTAGTGGTGAATGTGTTAGAGATTTTTTAGCTTTTTATAAAGATTTATCTCTTGAAGATATTATTGTTATATGTGATGATATAAATTTACCTATTGGAACTATAAGAGTAAGAAAAAAAGGCTCTGACGGTGGTCAAAATGGTTTAAAAAATATTATTTATCATCTTAATAGTGATGAATTTCCACGTATTAGAATAGGCATAGGACAAAAGCCAGAGCATTATACCCTTGCTAATTTTGTACTATCTAAATTTAATAAAGATGAAGAAATAGACATTGTAAAGGGCATAACCTGTGCAACTGACGCACTAGAATTATTTATAAAAGACAAAAATAATGGCTTATCAAATGCTATGAATTTATTTAATAAAAAAAATAAAAATGATAAAATGATTGAGAAATAAAAATAGATGGTGAAATTATGAACATATTTAATAATATATCAAATGAAAATAAAAATTTTAATACCTTATTAGATTTTTTAAACTCTAAGAAAACGCCTTTATTGTTATCTAGCGTTTTAGAATCTCAAAAAAGTCATATAGTATATAATGTATTTAAAAACTTTAATAATTCTAGTATTATTATTTGTGAAAATGAGCTTAAAGCTAAAAATTTTTATGATGATTTAAAACTATTTTTTAAAGATAAAGTGTTTTATTATCCTAGCAAAGACGTTGTATTTTATAGTGCTGATGTAAAAAGCCGTGACATTATAAAATATCGCTTTGATGTTATAAAAAATATTCTATCTAATGATAATATAGTAATTGTTTTGTCCATAGAAGCTTTATTTGATAGACTTGTAAAAAAAGAAATATTTGAAAAATTTATATTAAACTTTAAAATGGGCGATACATTAAATATTGAAGAACTATCTAAAAAACTTATATTTATGGGATATGAAAAATCAACCTCTGTTGAGGGTATAGGTCAATTTGCAGTCAGAGGTGGTATAATAGATATTTTTAGTCCTATATTTGAAAATGCCTTTAGAATAGAACTTTGGGGTGATGAAATAGACTCTATTAGACTATTAGACTCCTTTTCTGGTAGGTCAATTGAAAATATCGACAATATAACTATCTATCCTATGCGTGAACTTGTATATGAAGAAAATGATATACAAGTAGCTATAAAAAACATTTTAAAAGAATTTGAACAAGCTAAGCATACTTTTGAAAAAAATAACAAAAAAGAAGAACTTGATAGACTTACAATACACATACAAGAAACTATTGAAAAGCTTAAAAATCAAAAAACATTTTCAGGTATAGATAAATTTATACAATTTTTTTATGAAGATAACGCTACATTATTAGATTATGTAAACCCAAATACTATTTTATACTTTGACGAACCTAATAGAATAAGAGAAAAAGCAGATATTGTAAAAAATGAGTTTTTGGAAAGTTTAAAGGGACGTATATTAAAAGGTGAAATCCTCCCTTGTCAAAATAAAATGATTTTTGAATATGATGAAATATTAAATTTTACTAAAAACTTTGAAAAAATTTTATTAGTTAATATAAGTCAAACATTAAAAGATTTTAATCCAAAAGAAATAATAGATTTTAATGTAAAAAGTTCTATAATAGAAAAAAATAGTCTAGAAAAACTGTATAATGAACTTAAACATTATAAGTCTTTAAACTATACAATAGTATTTTTAGCAAGTGGAACAACTAGATGTGAAAGGCTAGAACGTGAGTTTAATGAAAATGATATAAATACTATATTTTTAAATGAAGAAAAGTTAAATGATGATTATACTATCCATAAAGGTATTGTATATATAATAAGAGGAAGCCTAAATAAGGGCTTTGAATATCCTGATGAAAAATTTATAGTATTAACTGATAAAGAACTTTTTGGTGAAGAAAAGAAAAAGAAAAAAGCTAGCAAAAAGAAAAAAGGAACAAAAATAGAAAGCTTTACTGACCTTAAAATAGGAGATTATGTAGTACACGATAATCACGGTGTGGCTGTATTTCGTGGTATAGAAAAGATGGTTACAGATGGAGTTAGTAAAGACTATTTAAAACTTGGGTATGAAGATGATGGTATTTTATATGTATCTGTAAACCAGCTTGATATGGTACAAAAATATGTAGGTGGTGGCTCATCTGCTCCTAAAATAAATAAACTCGGAGGAAAACAATGGAGCAACGCTAAAGCTAAGGCTAAAAAAGCTATTCAGCTATTAGCTAAAGATTTAGTAGAACTTTATGCAAAAAGACAACAAGCTAAAGGCTTTATGTATTCTAAAGATAATATTTGGCAAACTGAGTTTGAAGATAGTTTTCCATTTGAAGAAACAGATGACCAACTTAATGCTATTCAAGATGTAAAAAATGATATGGAAAGCTCTAAAGTTATGGATAGGCTTATATGTGGAGATGTTGGATTTGGTAAAACTGAAGTTGCTATAAGGGCTGCTTTTAAGGCCGTTCAAGACAGTAAACAAGTTGTATTTTTAGTGCCTACTACAATACTTGCTCAACAACATTATCAAACATTTATAGATAGAATGAAAAATTTCCCTATAAATGTAGAGATGCTTAGTAGATTTAGGACTGCTAAACAACAAAAGGAAGCCTTAGTGGGACTTGAAAAGGGTCTTGTTGATATTATAATAGGAACACATAGAATTTTATCTAAAGATATAAAATTTAAAGATTTAGGTCTTATTATTATAGATGAAGAACAACGCTTTGGTGTTAAACACAAAGAACAGTTAAAGTCTTTAAAAGATAACGTAGACGTTTTAACTCTTTCTGCAACCCCTATTCCTCGTACTCTTCATATGAGTATGACTGGTATTAGAGATATGAGCCTACTTGAAGAGCCTCCTCGTGAAAGAATGCCCGTTCAGACATACGTTTTAGAATATGATATAGAGTCTATAAGAAATGCTATAAACCGTGAACTTGCTAGAGGTGGACAAGTATATTATCTTCATAATCGTGTAAATAACATAGAAGAAGAAGCTAATAGACTTCAAAATCTTGTACCAGAGGCTGTTGTTTCATTTGCACACGGTCAAATGAGTGAACGTGAACTTGAAAGAGCTATGCTTGGATTTATGAAAAATGAAATAAATGTATTAGTATGTACTACTATTATAGAGACTGGTCTTGATATATCTAATGTAAATACAATAATAATAAATGACGCTGACCATATGGGACTTAGTCAATTATATCAACTTAGAGGACGTGTTGGTAGGTCTAATAAAACTTCTTTTGCGTACCTTATGTATAAAAAAGACAAAGTTTTACAAGAAGTTTCTGAAAAAAGGTTACAAACTATAAAAGAATTTACTGAGTTTGGATCTGGTTTTAAAATAGCTATGCGTGACTTAGAGATACGTGGAGCTGGTAATCTCTTAGGTTCTCAACAACACGGACATATGGACATTATAGGTTATGAAATGTATTGTAAATTGTTAGACCAAGCTGTAAGAGAACTTAAAGGTGAAGAGGTTGAAAAAGAATTTGAAACATTAATAGATATAGCCGTAAATGCCTTTATATCACCTACGTATATAGAAAATGAAACACAAAAATTAGAAATGTATAAAAAAATATCTACTATTAAAACTGAAGCTGACTTTTTTGACGTTCAAGATGAACTAGAAGATAGATTTGGTACTATACCAAAGGTTGTACAAAATCTTTTAAATATTGCCCTTATGAAATCTTACGCTAACAACATTGGTGTTAATAAAATCTCTCAATGTGGCAATATTGTGTCTATAAGATTTAATGAAGATAATAAAGTTAATATTGAAAAATTAAAAAATTTATTATCTACTAGCAATAAGCTATCTTTTAATGGAGTTTTACAATATAACATTAAAGATGATAAAGACGATTTTGTAAATAAACTTAAAGATATATTTTTATTTTTGGTATAAAGCAGGGTAAGCAGGATTTATCCTGCTTTTTTATATACAAATTTAAGTTTAACAATTTTATATATAATAAATTTTAAATAATGTTATGTTATAAATATATTTATTAATAATTATAAAGCTTGATTTTAAAATCTTTATGTATTCTAAAATCTCCAAATAACCTTATTTTACAAGCTATTGAATATCTATGTATCCCACACAAAAATCCTTTGACATATACAGATAAATTACATATAAAATTTATTTATAATTAAGATATGACTTTTTAAGACAAAAATCATAATTTAAAATTATAAAAAATTATTGCTTTTATGTATATATGTATTATAATGTATTTATACTATAATATAGTAATATTTTACAAATATAAAGGAGGATAAAAAATGGAACAATTAAAACCTAGAAGCGAAGTTTTAGAACAGTTTAAATGGAAGATTGATGATTTAGTATCTTCGGATAAATCGTGGGAAGAAAGATTTGAAAAATTAAAACAAGACTTTATAAAAATGGATAGTTTTAAAAATAATCTTAATATAAATAACTTACTTGAGTGTCTTTCATTAAGAGATAAAATATCTAATGAAACCTTTACCCTTTATGTATATGCTAATTTAAAGAAAAATGAAGATAGTACTAACAATTTTTATCAATCATTAGCTAGTAAAAGTGATAGTCTAATAAGCTTATATCAAGGGGCTATTGCATTTTTAGAGCCAGAGCTTTTATCTTTAGATGAAAATGAACTTTTAAAGGCTGTATCAAGTGGTGATTTAAGTCTATATAACCATTATATTAAAAACTTACTTAGAACAAAAGAACACATATTATCAACAGAAAAAGAAGAAATATTGGCTAGTGCCTATGAAATAAGTCAATCTGCAGACAATATATTTTCTATGTTAAACAACGCTGACGCTGACTTTGGATATATAAAAGATGAAAACGGCAAAGAAATAAAAGTTACTCACGGGAATTATTCTATGCTTTTAGAAAATCCTAATCGTAATGTTAGAGAGCAAGCTTTTAAAGCTATGTACAAATTTTATTATAATCTTAAAAATACTGTTGCCACAACATATACATCTAGTGTTAAAGCAGATATATTTAATGCAAAAGTTAGAAACTATAACTCTTCTTTAGAACACGCCTTATCAGAAACAAATGTGTCTTTAGATGTATATAAAAATCTTATATCTACTGTTCATAAATTTTTACCTGCTATGCATAAATATGTAGATATTAGAAAAAAACGTTTAGGTCTTTCAGAAATTCACTTTTACGATTTATATACACCTATTGTTAAAGATGTAGATAAGAAAATTACTTTTGAAGAAGGTAAAAAAATCACACTAGAGGCACTAAAACCTTTAGGTGATGACTATATTAAAAATTTAAACGAAGCCTTTAATAACCGTTGGATAGACGTTTATGAAAACATAGGTAAAAGAAGTGGGGCTTATGTATGGGGGGCTTATGGCTGTCACCCGTTTGTGTCTTTAAATTATACAGATACATTAGATGATATGTTTACATTAGCTCACGAGATGGGACACGCTATGCATAGCCATTATACTCATACAAATCAACCTTATATTTATGGGGATTATACTATATTTTTAGCAGAAGTTGCATCTACTGTAAATGAAGCATTGTTAATGGAGCATCTTTTAAAAACAACTAAAAATGAAGATGAAAAACTTTACCTTATCAATCACTTTATGGAACAATTTAGAACTACTTTATTTAGACAAACTATGTTTGCCGAATTTGAAATGATTGTACACGAAAAAATGGAAAATGGTGAACCTCAAACATTTGAAAGCCTTTGTGAAATATACAAAGATTTAAACATAAAATATTATGGCAACGATATAGTAATAGATGAAGAAATAACTTGGGAATGGGCAAGAATACCTCATTTTTATTCTGCATTTTATGTTTATCAATATGCAACTGGTTATTCTTGTGCAATAGCTTTTTCTAAAAAAATCTTAGAAGAAAATAAAACTGATGATTATATTGGGTTCTTAAAAAGTGGGTCTTGCGACTATTCAACTGAAATACTTAAAAAAGCTGGTGTAGATATGACTAAAAAAGAACCTATTGAAAATGCTTTAAAAGTATTTGAAAATTTAGTAGATAAAATGGAAAAAATATCTTAAAGGAGTGTAGCTATGGACGAAAGAATTAAAAAACTAGCTAAAAATTTAGTAAACTACTCTTGTAATTTAAAAAAGGGAGAAAAAGTTTTAATATCTAGTGGTGGATTTGCCGATATGCCTCTTGTTAAAGCCTTAATAAAAGAAACTTATAAGGTGGGAGCCATACCTTTTGTAGAAATTAATCACAATAGCATACAAAGAGAACTTCTTTTAAATACAAGCGAAGAACAACTTAACCTTATGGCAGAAATAGATGCTAAAAGAATGGAAGCTATGGACGCATATATTGGTATAGGAGCTCAAGATAACAATAGTGAGTTAGCTGATGTGCCTAGTGAAAATATGCAAATGTATTCTAAGCTTTATAGCAAAAAAGTTCATCAAGAAATAAGACTTAATAAAAAATGGGTAATTTTAAGATACCCTACAGCTAATATGGCTCAATCTGCTGGTACAAGTTTAGAAGCCTTTGAAGATTTTTATTTTAAAGTATGTAATCTTGATTATAGCAAAATGTCTAAAGCTATGGATAACCTTGTTTCTCTAATGAATAAAACAGATAAAGTACGTATTGTAGCAAAAGATACTGACATTACATTTTCTATAAAAGACATACCAGCTATTAAATGTGCTGGAGAAATGAATATACCAGATGGAGAAGTTTATTCTGCCCCTGTTAAAGATAGTGTCAATGGATATATTACTTACAATACTCCATCTGAATATCAAGGATTTACTTATGAAAATGTACGTTTAGAATTTGAAAATGGAAAAATAATAAATGCTACTGCTAATGATACTACTCGTATAAATAAAGTATTTAACTCTGATGAAGGTGCTAGATATATAGGAGAATTTGCAATAGGTGTAAATCCTTATATATTAAATCCTATGAACAATATTTTATTTGATGAAAAAATAATGGG
>CALWOZ010000036.1 GCA_944383305.1 uncultured Clostridia bacterium
CTTTTCTATAAGAGTTTTTATCTACCACCAGCATAGCTGGTGGTTTATATCAAGCCTGTTCGGCGACAAAAAAATAAGGCAATAAATTAAAATAATTTATTGCCTTAGGCTATAGCCAAAGTCTACAGCCTTTCGAAAAGATGAAAATTCATCTTTTCGAGATTGAATCAAAGTAAAAAAGCTGATTTTCTCGTACAAGGGCTAAAGCCCCTAAAAATCTAGCTTTTACACAATCCGAGGCAAAGCCCCGTCTTGTGATTAAAATTTTTAAATGCGTTGCATTTAAAAATGTAAAACTAATATAAAGACTACTATCTATTTTGTCTACAAAATAAGGCAATAAACTAAAATAATTTATTGCCTTATTTTTAATTAATTATTTGCTTCACAAATACCACAGTTGTTACCTTGCATCATAAATACTAATAATAATAAAATAAGAATACTACTATCTCCACAAGCGCCACAACCACCTTGCATCATCATTAATAAAAAGATAATTAAAATAAAGTTACTTCCTCCAAAATTCATATTATTACCTCCAAAAAAGTTATATTTCAATTATATGCACCTATTTTAAAATAATTGACAGTTTTTAAAAAAAATTATTTAAACAAACCTAAAAATGTTGTACAAGTATATTTTTTGTAAAATTTAATAACATTTTTTTAAATTTAGCATAGACTAAATTAAGAACTATTAGAAAGGGTTTATAATATGAGTAGTATAGAATTAATAGTTGAAAGTAACTTATCTGCCGAAGAAGAAAATATATTAACCTCTATTGCTAATATAAAATATAAGCTACCTTTAATAAATTCACTTGTTATAGAAATTGAAGAAGAAAATATAGACAAATTAAAAAGCTTAAAATGCTTAAAAACTGTTTTTCAAAATACTCATATAACTATGCAAATGGATAGTGCTAGAGATATTGTCAATGCAAATATGGCTCAAGAAAAAGGCTATACTGGTAAAGGTATTGGAATTGCTATACTAGATACAGGTATTTCTCCTATAAATGACTTTTTATATCCTAAAAATAGAATAATAGCTTTTAAGGATTTTATAAATGGTAAAACAAGTCCATATGATGATAATGGTCACGGTACACACGTTTCTGGAATAGCTGGTGGTAATGGTACAAACTCCAATGGAAAATATAAGGGAATCGCCACAGAGTGCAACTTTATAGGTGTAAAAGTATTAAATAAAGAAGGTAAAGGTAATGCCTCTGATGTGTTAGCTGGCTTACAATGGATTGTAGACAACAAAGAAAAATATAATATAAAAATTATAAATTTATCTATTGGTACAAATAACACCTCATCTAATGACCCTCTTGTAAAAGCAGTTGAAAATCTATGGGATAATGGAATTATAGTTACTATTGCCGCTGGTAATGAAGGTCCTAAAAAATTTACTATTAGCTCTCCTGCTATAAGTAAAAAAGTTATAACTGTTGGGGCATCTGATGATAATGTAACCACTACTGTATGGGGCAATACTCTTATAAATTTTTCTGGTCGTGGTCCTACTTTAGAATGTGTTGTAAAACCAGATGTTTTAGCACCAGGTGTTAATATTGTATCTTGTCTATCTAACAATATATCTAAACAATCTAATCAAATTATAAATAAAAACTATTTTGCACTAAGCGGAACGTCTATGTCTACTCCTATCGTTTCTGGAGCAATAGCTTTATTATTAGAAAAATATAATGATTTAAAACCAGATGATGTAAAACTTATGATTAAAAAATGCTGTAAAAATTTGCATTTGCCAAAAAATCAACAAGGTTGGGGCTTAATAGATATTTATAAATTATTATCTCAGGAGGTATGTTATGCAAGAAAATAATATAATATATGAAATAGCACAAAAAATTCAAGACAAAGAAGTATTAGAAAATGATATAAAAGAAGCTTTTGATTTAGTTAAAAATTTATTTAAAACAAAATATCTTGATAAAATACAGTTAGAATTAAAAAATAATATTAATTATATAAAAAATAATCCTCCTAAGGAGATAATTCTACTAAATGCCATTAAACCGTTTACATTAGAAAACAATCATAAAAATATAGATAATATTATAGATTTAGTAACAAATATATCTGCATTAAACTATATATTACCTAATAAAAATACCGAAAATATTATTAAAGTTAATAATATAGAATATGACCCATCTGTAAAAGAAGATGGTGTTTATGATATTGATGAAAATTGTTTACTTTCAACAAATAATGCATTTAATATACCTAGTAATTTAATTATTCTTATTTTTATTCTGTTTATTATTAGTAAATAAAATATTATTTTTATATATTACAAGTTTGTTTTTATATAATATTGACAAAATAACAAACTTGTAATATAATATAAGTAGAAAGATAGATATTCTATCAAATCTTATAATATAATTAATGTCTTATATATAATGTAGTTATTAATTATGTTATAAGTGAGAGCTAGACCCCATCGCGCCTCTGTTTACAAGCGTACCATGATAGGGTTGTTTTTTTTATAAACTTTCTATCTATTTTTAAATAGATTATTTTTTACTTAATGCTATTCCAATCAAAAACTATGGAGTTACTTTATGTCAAAACAAAATAATATTTACCAAGAACAAATAAATATGCTTTTAAATAAAGGAATATTAATTGAAGATAAAATTGAAGCTATTAAAGTTTTATCTTCTTTAAATTATTATTCTTTTATAGGATATATTCCCAATTTTACAAATGAAAATGTTAATTATGAAAATAAAATAAGCTTTAATAATATATATAAAACTTATCTTTTTGATAGAAGATTGAGAAATATTGTTTTATATATTATAGAAATAATAGAAAATACTATTAAAACAAAAATAGCATATGTCTTTAGTATTGAAAGTGGTGAATTTGGATATTTAGATAATTCTAACTATAAAGATGCTAAAGAATATAAAATGTTAATCAGTAATTTAAAAAGACTTTTACAAAAAGATAAAAAACTAGAATTAGTCGATTATTATGTCAAAAAATATGGTAATAAGTTGCCTATTTATATAGGTATAAATGTTTTTACAATGGGTATGATTAACAGTCTTTATAAAAATATTAATACTAATATACAAAAAAAAATAGCAAAAGAATACAATACTGGTGTAAATCAACTTACAAGTTGGATAGAAAATATAGTGTACATAAGAAATTTAGTTGCTCATTATATGCGACTCTATAATTTTAAACTTCAAAAAACACCAGCTAATTGTAAATTAAATCACCAGTCAAATATAATTACATATCGAATATTTGATATATTTCATATTATGAAATTTCTTGTGTTAGATAAAGATGAATGGAATAATCATATATTAGCTGTATTAGATGCTCTTATAGAAGAATATAAAGAGTATATTGAATTAGATTTAATAGGATTTTGTGAAGATTGGAAAGAAATATTAATAAAACATTAATATTTACAAAAATAATTGAAAAGTTAAAATACAAAAATAATTTCTAAATTTTAACCTTTCAATTATTTTAATATGTTTATTTTCTTGTTATATGCATTTTAGCTGTTTCTTTATTGTTTTCATTTGGGTTTACTAATACGCTAGATAAATTTTTAGATACCTTTTCTGAACAGCTACGACAGTATTGTCCACTTTTTATCGAAACGCCGCATTTTTCACACTTTAAAAAATCTTTCATTCCATCGGTTACCTCTAACCTGCCTTCTCTTAAATATCTAAGGATTTTTTTAGTAGATACACCTGTTTCGTTAGAAACAACGTTTATATCTGCTCCCCTATTTTCTCTTAAATAATCCCTAACTTTTTCAAATTCTTCTTCTTCGGCTTTTATACAGTCTGGACATATAATTTGACCAGATGTAGGAGAAAAAAGCTTTTTACATTTAGGACAATTTTTTATATTCATATAACCCATCCTCCTCATTTATAAACAAAAAATAGTTAATATACATTATAATATGATTATCTTATATTGTCAATAAATGGTATTTTAATCAAATATATATTTTTTTATAGCTTTTGCTACCCCGTCATTTTCATTAGTGTCTGTAATAAAGTCTGCTACTTTTTTTATTTCCTCTACACCATTTCCCATAGCTATACCAACACCTACTGTTTCTATCATAGATATATCATTATAGCTATCTCCTATTGCTATGACCTCTTCTATATTAATATTTAATATTTCACAAAGACGTAATATACTTTTGCTTTTGTCTACTTCTTTGTTCATAAATTCTAAGAAAAAAGGTTTTGTTATAGTCATTGTCATTTTTTCATTAATTATTGGTTTTAACATTTCTTCAACTTCTTTTAGGTGAGTTGGAGATTGTAGCATAATAACTTTTACACATTTTTCTGGCAAAGATTTGACAAAATCTTCACACATATTTATCTTCATTCCTGTTATTTCACTTTCAATATAAGTATAAGGATTATCGTGACAAGTTAATATTTCATCTCCTACATATGTATGTATAAATGTTTCATATTTTAAAGCTAAATTATATAATTCTTCAACTTGGCTTTTTGTCAAATCTATTTCATATAAAACTTCATTTGTTTTATAATCTATAATCCTTGAACCGTTAAAAGATAAAACATAACCACCATATTTATCAAGTTCTAATTCATTTGCTATGTTTTTTATAGCAAATGTAGGTCTACCAGATGCTAAAACAACTTTTATACCATTTTCTTGAGCTAATTTTAATATTTTTTTGTTCTCATATGATATTTGTCCATTGTTTAATAATAATGTATCATCTAAATCTAAAATTATCATTTTATATTTCATACTATAAACATTTCCTTAATCAAAATTTTTATTTACTGAATTTATTTCTAATAGATAACTATTTATAAATTTATCTATATTTCCATCCATAACAGCTTGAGTGTTACCAGTTTCTTCATTTGTTCTATGGTCTTTGACCATATTATATGGATGAAAAACATAAGAGCGTATTTGACTTCCCCAACTAATGTCTTTAACTTCACCTCTAATATCTGTAAGTTTTTCTTGTTGTTTTTCAAGTTCTAATTTATAAAGTTTAGACTTTAACATTTTCATAGCCGTATCTTTATTTTGAAACTGTGAACGTTCACTTTGACATTGAACAACTGTATTAGTTGGTATATGTGTAATTCTTATAGCAGATGATGTTTTGTTTACGTGTTGTCCACCAGCACCACTTGCTCGATAAGTATCTATTCTAAGGTCATCTTGATTTATTTCAAATTCAATATCTTCACTTATCTCTGGCATTACATCACAAGATGCAAAAGATGTATGTCTTCTTCCAGAAGAATCAAAAGGAGATATTCTAACCAATCTATGAATTCCCTTTTCACTTTTTAAATATCCATAGGCGTTTTCTCCATTTACTTGTATAGTAACAGATTTAATACCTGCTTCATCACCGGCTAAAAAATCAAGCTCTTCATATGTAAATCCTTCTTTTTCTATCCATCTTGTATACATTCTATAAAGCATACTTACCCAATCACAAGCTTCTGTCCCTCCTGCTCCAGAATGTAGTGTTAATATAGCATTATTTTTATCATATTCACCATTTAATAAAGTAGATATTCTTAAATTTTCATATTCACTTAAAAAGACCTCTTTTAAAGACTTTACCTCTGGTATTAAAGATTCATCATTTTCTTCATTGCCTATCTCTATAAGTGTAACTAAGTCTTCATAATTAGATACTAATGTTTCATATTTTTCTACATTAGTTTTTAATACTTTTATCTGTTGAGAGATTTTCTGAGCATTTTCTAAATCGCTCCAAAAGTTTGGATCTGCTGATATTTCTTCTAATTCTTCAATCTTTAATATTTTATTATCAATGTCAAAGAGATTCCCTCATTTCTTTTAAATTTTGTTCATAAGATTGAATATCATTATAAATTTGTTCAAGCTCAAATAACATTTTATCACTTCCTTAATTATATTTTATTATAAAAATTATCTATAAGTTTTGCTAACTCTTTTGGATTGTCTGTATTTACTTTATGTGATGCATTTTCTATAAACTCAAGATTAGAATTTAATATTAATTTATTTAGTTGTCTTGCTGCATTTTTATTTGGAATATCTTTTTCACCACATATAATAAGAGTAGGACACAGAATTTTTCCTAAATCATTAGTAAAATCCAAATTTTTAAATGATTTTGTTAATTTAATAAAATCTGATTTTTCTAATCCGATTTGATTAAAATTAGATTTTGGCATAAATTTAAAAATTATATTTTGAAAACTTATTAATACTTTAGGAACTTTATATTGTACTCCAATTAATATTAAAGAATTTACTTTTTGAGGATTTTCAATTGCATAATTTAAGGCAATTATTCCACCTAATGATAATCCACATATATTAATTGGCTCTGTAAAATTTTCACAATATTCACAAAATAAATTATATATGTTTTTATATGTAATATCATTATTATTTATTTCAAATAATTCTGGACAATCAATATTATATACTCTTGATAAATTATCAATAGTCTTATCCCAACTTTGAGATGTCTGTCCTAATCCGTGTAAAAATACATATTTTATAATACCAGCTCCTAAATAATATTTTTAATTTTACTAAAAATCATTTTATAAAATGGTATCTATAAAATTTATAGATACCATAAAAAATTAATTATTTGCACCACAACATTGTTTATATTTTTTGCCACTTCCACAAGGACATTCATCATTTCGTCCAATTTTAGGCTCTGTACGTTTTTTAGGTTGTTTTCCTAAGCTTTCATCTTTATTAGTAGATGTAGGTGTTGCAACTACTTCTCTTTCCATATGAGTTTCAACTCTTAAATTAAATAAGCCTTTTATAGTGTCAAATAATATATTATAATTCATCTCTTCAAACATATCATAGCTTAAATTTTTATATTCTACAATAGGATCTCTTTGGCCATATGCTCTAAGAGTAATACCTTGTCTCATTTGTTCCATATTATCTAAATGATCCATCCATTTTTGGTCTACTACTCTAAGTAATATTACTCTTTCAAGTTCTCTAAGTGCCTCTGCTCCTATTTCTTGTTCCTTTTTATCATAAAACTCTTTAGCTTGTTCGTATATACGGTCGATAAGTTTTTGTTTTGTAAGCTTTTCTTTATCATCACCTTCTAAATAAATATTATTTAAGTGAAAAGGACTAAGAGCTTCATTAAGACCTATTAAATTCCATTGTTCTGGATATTCATCATCACTTATAAATAAATCTACTTGACCAGCAATAACATTTCTAATCATAGGATAGATTTTTTCGTGTATATCTTCACCAGTTAAAACTTTATATCTTTCTGCATATATAGTTTCTCTTTGTTCATTCATAACACGGTCGTATTCTAAAAGATGTTTACGTATAGAGAAGTTATTTCCCTCAACTTTTCTTTGGGCATTTTCAATACTTTTTGTAAGTAATTTACTTTCTATTGCTTCATATTCAGAGATATTCATTTTTTCAAAAGTTTTTATTAAATTATCTCCACCAAATAGACGCATAAGATCATCTTCTAAAGCTATATAAAATCTAGATTCCCCTTTATCTCCTTGACGTCCAGCACGTCCTCTAAGCTGATTATCAATACGTCTGGATTCGTGTCTTTCAGTACCTATTATTTTAAGTCCACCTAAATCTTCTACACCTTCTTCAAGTTTAATGTCTGTACCACGCCCTGCCATATTAGTAGCTATAGTAACTGCACCTTTTTGACCAGCAAGTTCAACTATTTCTGCCTCTTTTTCGTGATATTTAGCATTTAAAACTTGATGTTTAATTCCTTCTTTTTTAAGAAGTTTACTTATTTGTTCAGACTTCTCAATAGTAACTGTACCAACTAAAACTGGTTGTCCTTTTTCATAAGATTTTTTTACATCTTCTACAATAGCGTGTAATTTTCCTTTTTCAGTTTTATATACAACATCTGGATGGTCAATTCTTTGTACTGGTCTATTAGTTGGTATACAGACAACGTCCATTCCATATATTTCTCTAAATTCACTTTCTTCAGTTTGAGCAGTACCTGTCATACCTGACTTTTTACTATATTTATTAAAGAAATTTTGAAATGTAACAGTAGCTAAAGTTTTACTTTCTTTTTTAACAGTAACATTTTCTTTAGCCTCTATGGCTTGATGAAGTCCATCTGAATATCTACGCCCGTCCATCAAACGCCCTGTAAATTCATCTACGATAACTATTTCATCATCTTGTACAACATAGTCTTTGTCTAAAAACATTGTGTAATGTGCTTTAAGAGCATTATTTATATGATGTTGTATTTCTAAATTATCTGGGTCTGCTAAATTTTCTACATTAAAGAATTTTTCAGCTTTTTCAATCCCTTCTTGAGTTAAAGTAGCTGTTTTAGATTTTTCATCTATAACAAAGTCACCTTCTTCTTTTATGGCTTCTCTAGTTAAAGGATTTAAAGCTTCTTCTTCATTTAAGATTTTACCCTTTTTTAAAGTTTTAGCAAATGAATTGGCAACTTGGTATAAATGTGTAGATTTTCCACTACTTCCTGATATTATAAGAGGAGTTCTAGCTTCATCTATTAAAACAGAGTCTACCTCATCTATAATAGCATAATTAAGTCCTCTTTGAACAAGGTCTTTCTCATATACTGCCATATTATCTCTTAAATAGTCAAATCCTAATTCATTATTAGTAGCATATGTTATGTCACAAGCATAAGCTTCTTGTCTTTCTGGTTTTTCCATATTACTAAGAATAACACCAACTTTAAGCCCTAAAAACTCGTGTATCTTACCCATCCATTCGGCATCACGTTTTGCAAGATAATCATTTACAGTAACAATATGCACACCTTTTCCAGATATGGCATTTAGATATGCTGGTAATGTAGAAACCAAAGTTTTACCTTCACCTGTTCTCATCTCAGCTATACGCCCTTGATGTAGTATTATACCACCTATAAGCTGAACTCTAAAGTGTTTCATACCAAGAACTCTTTTACCAGCTTCTCTAACTACAGCAAAAGCCTCTGGTAACATATTGTCCAAACTTTCACCTTTGTTATATCTATCTTTAAATTCCTGTGTTTTAGCCTTTAATTGTTCATCAGATAATTTTGTCATCTCTTCATCAAGTTTTTCAATTTTATCTACAATAGGCATAATTCTTTTTAATTCTTTTTCACTATAATTTCCAAATATTTTTTCTATAAGACCAAACACTTTAACACCTCTTTAACTTATTTTAAATATCTCAGTATAGTTTAACAGAAAAACACTATATTTTGCAAGAAAAAAATTAAATTATTTTAAAATATTACTATTTATATTAATATTTGCAAATAATTATTATTTTATTAATAATTTTTATATATACAATTACCAATGATTTCTATGTAGCTGACCTTCTTTTAATAATTCTCCAAAGTTATTTTGCCTAAGTGCCTCATATAAAATTATAGCAACAGCATTGGATAAATTGAGAGACCTATAATCTGAAAGCATAGGAATTCTTACACAAGTTTCTCTATAATCTAATAAAATTTCTTCTGGTATACCTTTAGATTCTTTTCCAAACATAATAAATGAATTTTCATTATATGATACTTCTGTATAAGTTTTTTTTGCTTTTGTTGTACCCATAAATATAGGTGGATTATTATTTTTTTCTAAAAAATCATTAAAATTTTCATAATAAAATACCTCTAGTTTATTCCAATAATCAAGACCAGAACGTTTTAAATATTTATCTTCTAAAGAAAATCCTAAAGGTTTTATAAGATGCAATTTTGTACCTGTAGCAACACAAGTTCTTCCTATATTACCTGTATTTGCTGGTATCTCAGGTTCTAATAATACTATGTTCATTTTATTCCTCTATCCATACATTAATTTCAAAAATTTTTCCTACCCCAATCTCCAAAGGTATTGATATAAATTTTGCCATATCACAATTAACATAAGATTCTTCTAGTTTAGGTGGTGTAATGTCTACCACTTTACCACTATTTGAAAAAATTGTTGCAATATTTCCAGAAATCATATTAGTCAATTCACAAATAGCACTTTTAGATATATCATCTAAAAATGTAATTTCTTTAAACATCATTTTAGATGCTATAAATAGAGCAACACTTAAATCAAATGCATAATTGACTTTACCTTTCACATCCCCAATAATTCCTATGGTTATATTCAATTTATCTTCAAATGGTTTATTTTTAATAGAAACTTTACCCATTTTACTATCCAAATTACAAACAGTAGATAACACTTGTTTTGTCCCTTGAATAAAAGGATTTATAACTTCTACGTTCATTATAATATGTCCTCTCCTTATATAAATACTTTTTATTTTATCTATATACATATTATTTTACTATGATTATAAAAATTTTTCAAGTTTTATTTATAACATATATTATTTTTATTCATCTATGTGAGATTTAATCCTAATTAAATTTATAATTTAAAATACATATTTTGTATACATTCTAAAAATAAAATATGTATTTTATATTTTTTATTAAAAATATACTCTTTTTATATAACATTTAAACTAAAATATTTATAATAATATATGGAAATATATTTTAAAACGCCACTAAAAAGGCAAACAACTTTATAAATTTATGTCGTTTGCCTTTTAATCAAACTATAACCTTATTATTCAAAATAAAAATCTTAATTAGTTTTGATTTTAATTTTTATATTGAATAAATAATAGTTATTTTTGATACAAATTATTAATTATATATTAAAGACTTTGAAGTACGAATACTTGGTAAATAATTTCTAGATATCCTTTCTAAAAATATTCTATTAATATCTAATTTTTCATTTTCTATAATAATATTTTTTAAATCTTCTTTTGCCTCATCAGTTGTTATTAAAGCTTCTGTATCATTTAAGTTTTTATAAATTTTAATAATATCACCTTTCTTTATATTTTTGATAGAAATCTTTTTATTATTTAAAACTTCTATATTTGCTGGTAATATTTTATCCGATTGATAAGGATATGTTTCTTCAAATAATTCAAATGAATATATTCTTGTATGCCCTCCACCATTAATACTTATTTGAGCTGGCTCTAAAATTTGAAGTCTAATATATCTTGCTTCTACTTGTTCAAAAAATATTCTATTTACAATATCTTTTTTATTTTCAAATTCATCTACAACAGTAAAATCTTTTCCATCTTTACTAGCCAAAATTTGAGCTTTTTTTGTATTCCACATAGGATTTTCTCCAGCTTCTTTATGACCACAATTTACTATTCTGTACTGTTTTAAGGTTTTTATTTCTTTTAAATCTATTGTAGCATATGGTCTATATTCAGTAGAACACCATTTACCACCGCTTATTTTACCTTTAATAAGATTTTCTACTTGTTCTTCTTCATCTTTTCCTGAAGACGTAGTAACTGTAACCCCTAAAGATTTTAATGCAATATTTTTCATATTATAATTAAGTTCTAAAGGCTTACTTTCTATGCCTGCTTTAATGTTAGTAAAGTTTATTAACTCTTCTATAAAAGGTCTTAAGACTAATGTTCCAACTTCTGCAACAAATTTTTTAGCTTCTCCTTCTTTTAATACGTCTACTTCACATTTTTGCATATTCTCCAAATTATTTAGTGCTAATTGATTGTTTTTTTCAACTTCAATAATATTATTATTTTTTAATTCTTTGAAAGCTAAAATAGCATATTGACCAGCACAAGCTAAAAAACCTAAAGCATCTAAAAATGGATTTAATTCATTAAGTAATTGTTTATTTTTACAGTCTAATTTTACTTTATCTGTGGCTAATTTTATAGTTTTAAACTCTTCTAATACAACATCTATAAAAGGATTTGTGTCTTCGTCTTGTTTTATAGCATTTTTTAAATTATTAATATCTTCTTTTAAATACCAAGACTCATCAAATAAGAATATACCACTATCTCCGCCATCTTCTTTTACATAACAACTATTTGATGCAAATATTTCTAACTCTTTACTTACTTCAGGGGCAATATCTTTAAAAGATGCCAAAAAGCTTTTTTCACAATCAAAAGATTTTACGTTCCAACTATAATCTGCTATACAAAATAAAGCCTGTTTTGAAGCTTGAGCTTGATTCATAGGGTTTGAAAAAAAGCCTGATATATTAGTTACATCGGATTTTAAATTTTCTAATTTACCCATAAGTATTTTGCCATCACAATAATCATTAACAGGATAGTTCCACCAAATAGCTAAATCTTTATTACTATTGATTTTTCTTTTTGGTGCATCTAACTGTTCATAAGAAATATTTGACATTGTAGCTGCACCAGTCCACATAATTTCTATATCTTTATGTAAAGTTTCAACAAATACTTTAAAGTATTCCTCCATACTAGGACCCCACGCTTCACAATATCTTGTACCAACTGTAATTAGTGGCTTAATATCTTTTTTAGCCTTAACAAATTCTGTGTCAATACGATTTATATAATCTGCTTGTTCTTTTCCATTTGCTACACCAGTAATATCATCAAATAGTACACCAAATTGTCTAATCCCCAGTTTATAAAGTTGTTCTAATTTTATTATTGTAGATTTAAAATCTTCTTCAGATAAAAGGTCTATACTATCTCCAGGGTGTATTGTCCAAACAAAGTTTACATTGTTAATATGCCCTTGTTCTGCTAATTCTGAAATTTGGCTTGCTTTATCCTGTGGATATAAATCTCTCCAACTTTTTCTGTGATAAGGGTCATCTTTAGGAGCATATATATATGTATTAAATTTATGATTACCACCAAATTTCATAAGGTCTATTCTATCATTATGGCTCCAAGGATAACCATAAAATCCTTCAATATATCCTCTATATTTAATACTAGGATAATCTTCTATTTTACATTTTGTAATGTATTCTTTGCTTTGATTTAGTATAGATGATAATGTAACTATACCATAAAATATACCAGATAAATCATTACCTATTATTTCTATATTTTCATCTATATTTAATATGTATCCTTCTGGTTTTCCAATATCTTTTTTGGATAAAATAATATTTATATTTTCTTTTGATTCATTAGTTGAAATTTCAAAATTCACTTTTATTTTTGATAATCCTTCTTTTAATTTATTTAAAGTATACTCATTTAGCTGGCATTTTTTAATAATATTAACTTTTGTAGGAAAATCTATCAATTCATTAACATATTCTATATTTTGTGGTAATGGGTAAATTTCATATTTAATATTCATAACTTAAACCTTTCTATAAAAATACATATAATTTTAATATTAAATTTTTATAACATTATATCATTTGAATAAATTATTGTCAATATTATTATATATTTTGTATATTATATATAATTTTATATGATTTATGTTATGAATTATTATTAAAATTTATACATTAGCATATATTATTTAAAATAATTGTTTTGTCAATAAAAAAAATTAATCTATTTATTTTGACACTTTTACGCAAAAAAATTAATTGTATATTGCAATTCAAGAATTGCAAAATTATTAAAACAAAAAGGTTGTATACTATTTTATATTGACAATATTTATTATCAATATTACGTATACAACCTTTTTTATTATTTATTTAATTTTTAATCTTTAATATTAGTTTACAGATGCCATATGAGAAACTAAATCAAGACATTTGTTTGAATAGCCCCACTCATTGTCATACCAAGAAACTAATTTTACAAAGTTGTCATTTAAAGCAATACCTGCTTTAGCGTCAAATACAGATGTGCAATATTCGTGAACAAAGTCAGTAGAAACTACATCATCTTCTGTATATCCTAAGATACCTTTTAATTCGCCTTCAGAAGCTTCTTTAACAGCTTTTTTGATTTCTTCATAAGTAGCACCTTTTTCAAGACGGCAAGTTAAGTCTACAACAGATACGTCAGGAGTAGGTACTCTAAATGCCATACCAGTTAATTTACCATTTAATTCTGGTATAACTTTACCAACTGCTTTAGCAGCACCAGTAGAAGAAGGGATTATGTTAGCAGCAGCTGCACGTCCACCTCTCCAGTCTTTTTTAGATGGTCCATCAACAGTTTTTTGAGTAGCAGTAGTAGCGTGTACAGTAGTCATTAAACCTTCAATAATACCAAATTTATCATTGATAACTTTAGCTAAAGGTGCAAGACAGTTAGTTGTACAAGAAGCATTTGATACAATGTTCATATCTGATTTGTATTCTTTGTGGTTTACACCCATAACGAACATAGGTGCGTCTGCAGAAGGAGCAGAGATAACAACTTTTTTAGCACCACCTTTAAAGTGAGCAGAAGCTTTGTCAATAGTAGTGAATACACCAGTTGATTCTACAACATATTCTACACCAACTTGACCCCAAGCTATGTCTTCTGGATTCATACATTGGAATACAGTGATTTCTTTACCATTAACAACAAGTTTGTCACCTTTAACACAAACGTCACCATTAAATCTTCCGTGAACTGAATCATATTTAAGCATATAAACCATATATTCAAGGTCGATAAATGGGTCATTTATAGCAACAACTTCTAAATTATCTCTTTCAATTGAAGCACGAAATACAAGACGACCAATACGTCCAAAACCATTAATACCTACTTTAACCATTTTAAAGTCCTCCTAATTTTAAAGATTAAGGTTAAAAACTAGTAATAATACTACTTTTTAACAACTATATTAATATTATAACATAAATTATTAATAAGATAAATAACTTTTTAACAATTTTTTTATTTTTATTTTGTTTTGTGAACAAGTGATATAATTGATAAGGCTAAAGCGCATCCGCTTATTAATAATGCCATAGAACTAACAACAATACTTGTAATTTTCATAAAATAACACCTCATTTTATAATTTTTTTTAGTATTTTTTACTTTTTCCAAATTTATTAATAAATATTAATATTAGTATACTATTTAGTTTAAAATATAATAAAATTAGAAATAACATAAAGAGGAATATATACTAAAACTAAATAACAAAAAATTTGTTTAAAATTTTTCTACTTTCAATATATATTCCCTTTTATTTATTTTTTTATACTTAATTTTTTGTTTATAAATATTTATCTTACTGGTGTATAGTTTATATAAGCTTCTTCATCTGTTGCTTCTAATTTAAAAATAACAGGTCTTAATCCGTCATTACAGCTACAAATTGCAACGCCTGGTTTTTTTATCCAGTCGCCATAATAAAATAAATTTTTATCTGCTCCGTGTGCTAAGGCAAATACATATTGATATATGGCTTTCCACGCTTCATCACAAAATCCATCTGGCTTAGCATAGTCACCATAAAAAACTTGACCTGACTTTAACATAGGACAAGCTGTTAGCCCTTCTACACCATATTCTTGTGCAAGTTCTTTGTCTAATGTTGTTTTTAATACTGTAATTTTAACTTTTTTCATACAAATAACTCCTATAATAAATTAAGATTTATTTATTAAATATATTGTATATTTTTCATAATATTAATTTTCTATTTAAAATAACTAATTCCTGCCTCAAATATTTTTTGGTCTTTTTCTCCTATTACATTTTTATAAAGACCATTTCCTATTCTTTCAGAATGTCCCATTTTACCAAACACACGTCCATCTGGACTTGTTATTCCCTCTATTGCAAGCATAGAGCCGTTAGGATTAAATTTAATATCATATGTAGGATTATTGTTTTTATCTACATATTGAGTGGCTATTTGTCCATTTTCTATAAGATTTTTCATCATTTGTTCAGAAGCTACAAATCTACCCTCACCGTGAGAAAAAGGTATTTTATGAGTATCTCCTACGTTACAATTATAAAGCCACGGAGATTTATTTGATACTACTTTTGTTGTAGCAAGACAAGATATATGTCTTCCAATAGTATTAAATGTTAAGGTTGGACTATCTTCTTTCATATCTCTTATATCCCCATATGGTACAAGTCCAAGTTTTATAAGAGCTTGAAATCCGTTACAAATACCTAACATTAAACCATCTCTATTGTTAAGTAGGTTCATCACACTATCTTTTATTCGAGGATTTCTAAATATAGAGGCGATAAATTTACCAGAACCATCAGGTTCATCACCAGCGCTAAATCCACCAGGTATCATTATTATTTGAGATTTATCTATAATTTTAACCATTTGTTCAATAGATTGTTTTATACTATTACTATCAAAGTTTTTAAACACAAAAGTTTCTACATTCCCACCAGCTTTTTCAAAAGCACGTTTTAAGTCATATTCACAGTTTGTCCCCGGAAAAACTGGTATAAATACTTTAGGCTTTGCAACATTTATACTACTTTTAACTTTTTTGCTAACTTTGTATTCTTTAACTTCCATTTCTATTTGATTAAAATCATCATAGTATTTAGTAGGGAATATAGATTCCAAAGTGGAGAACCACTGTTTTTGTATATCTTCTAATTCTATTTTTTCGTTATTTACTATAATATGTTTTTCTTCTATAGTTTTTCCTAAAATCTCATATGAAAATCCTTCAAATTCTTTTTCAATATTTACATTTTTATCTATTTCTAAAATAAATGAACCATAATTATAATTAAATATGTCTTTTTCTATATTAATGTTAGCACCAATATAATTACCTAATGCCATTTTACTAATTGAATATGAAACTCCACCAAAACCTATTGTACTAACGGCTAAAGCTTTTTTATCTTTTATAAGATTATTTATTTTTTCATAATTTTTAGTAAGTTGTTCAAATATAGGCAAGTGATATTTATCATAATTTGTGTTAATTTTAATAATATAGTTATCTTTATTTTTAAATTCTGGAGATATAACATTATTAACATTTGCTACATCTAAAGCAAAAGACACTAAAGTAGGAGGTACATTCATATCTTTAAAGGTGCCAGACATACTATCTTTACCACCAATAGCAGCTATACCAAGGCTTAACTGTGCGTGTAAAGCACCTATTAATGCACTAAATGGCTTACCCCATTTTTCTTTATCATTTCCTAATTTTTCAAAATACTCTTGAAATGTTAGTTTAACATTTTTATAATCTCCACCTGTTGCAACTATTTTAGATACAGACTCAACTACTGCATATATAGCTGAATGAAATGGACTCCATTTAGCTACTTGTGGGTTATAGCCATAACTCATTATAGTAGCAGTATTAGTTTCTCCTTTTAACACTGGGATTTTACAAACCATAGCTTCTATTGGTGTAAGTTGATTTTCACCACCAAATGGCATTAATACAGTCCCCGCCCCTATTGTAGAATCAAACATTTCAACTAAACCTTTTTGGCTACATACGTTTAAGTCTTTTAAATTATTAAGCCATTTTTCTTTAATATTTGTAATATCTTCTTTTTGTTCTAACTTTTCTGTTGGCATTTTTACAAATATGTCCATATTTTGTGTAGCACCGTTAGTATCTAAAAAATCTCGAGATAAATTTACTATTTCTTTTCCTCTCCATTTCATTTTTAAACGTCTATCGTCTGTAACTTTAGCTACAACAACGGCTTCTAAGTTTTCTTCATTGGCAAAGGCTATAAATTTATCTACATCTTTTTCTTCTACAACAACTGCCATTCTCTCTTGAGATTCAGATATGGCAAGTTCTGTACCATCAAGTCCTTCATATTTTTTAGGTACTAAATCTAAGTTTATATCAAGTCCATCGGCTAACTCACCTATTGCAACAGATACACCACCTGCTCCAAAGTCGTTACATCTTTTAATAAGCTTACTTAATTCTTTATTTCTAAATAATCTTTGTAGCTTTCTTTCAGTAGGAGCGTTACCTTTTTGTACTTCTGCTCCACAGTTATTAATAGATTCTTCTGTGTGTTCCTTAGATGAACCAGTAGCTCCACCACAGCCATCTCTTCCAGTTCTACCACCTGTTAATATAACAACATCATCTTTTTTAGGTCTATTTCTTATTACATTTTCTTTTTTGTTAGCCCCAATAACTGCACCTATTTCCATTCTTTTAGCCACATAATCTTCGTCATAAATTTCTGCTACTAGACCAGTTGCAAGTCCTATTTGATTACCATAAGAACTATATCCGTGTGCTGCAGTTTTTGTTATTGTTCTTTGTGGAAGTTTCCCTGTTAGAGTATCTTTTATTTCTGTTTTTGGATTTCCACTTCCTGTTACTCTCATAGCTTGATAAACATAGCTTCTTCCTGATAGTGGGTCTCTTATAGCACCTCCAAGACAAGTTGCCGCTCCACCAAAAGGCTCTATTTCTGTTGGGTGATTATGTGTTTCATTTTTAAACATAACAAGCCATTCTTCATTTTTACCATCTACATCAACGTCTACTACTATACTACAAGCATTAATTTCTTCAGATTCATCAAGATTTTTTAATATTCCTTTAGCTTTTAATGCTTTCATACCCATAACAGCTATATCCATAAGACAAATATCTTTTTCTTTATCTTTGTATAAAACTTTTCTTTCATCTAAATATCTATTATAAGCATCTTCTATTGGTTTTTTATAAAATCCGTCTTCTATTTCAATATTATTAAGTTTTGTCGCAAAAGTTGTATGTCTACAATGGTCAGACCAGTATGTATCTATCATTTTTATTTCTGTTATAGTAGGATTTCTTTTTTCAGTATTTTTAAAATAATCTTGACATAAAATTAAATCCTCTTTATTCATAGCAAGTCCTAAATCTTGCCTAAATTCTTCTAATTGTTGTTCAGTTTTTTCTATAAAATTTTCTAATATTTCTACATCTGATGGATTTGTAAATTCTATATCTAAGTTTTCTGGTTTTTCTGTACTAGCTTCTCTAGAATCTACTGGATTTATAGTATAAGATTTTATTTTATTTATTTCTTCATTGGTAAGCTTACCTTTTAATACAAATACCTTTGCATTTTTTACTAGAGAATTTTCACCTTCTGTTATAAGACTTATACATTGTATAGCAGAGTCTGCTCTTTGGTCATATTGTCCAGGAAGGTATTCAACAGCAAACATAAATTCATTTTCTTCAAGATTAATATTTTCTTCGAAAATAATATCTACTGGTGGTTCAGAAAAAATTGTATTTTTTACCTCTTCATACATATTTTGTGATTTTAATTGAATGTCATATCTATTTAAAATTCTAACGTTTTCTAAATTTTTTATACCTAAATTTTCTTTAAAATCTTTTAATAGCCCTTTAGCCTCCACATCATAATTTGTTTTTTTCTCTACAAAAATTCTCTTTATATTTGCCATTGTAAAATCTCCTTTATAAATAATAAATTATAATTTAACCTATCTATATATTAATTAAATATAATTAAAAGTGTAAAATATTACTTATTTATCATTTTCTTTAAAACCTTCTAATCTCATTTTTTTATAAGCTTTAAATTCGCCTTTTGCTAAGGCTTCTCTTATTTCTTCCATCATATTATTATAAAAATATAAATTGTGTAAAACACATAATCTCATAGCCAACATTTCCTTTGCTTTAAAAAGATGCCTTATATATGCTCTACTATAAGTTTTGCAAGCTGGACAATTACAGTCTTTGGCTATTGGTCTGTCGTCTAATTCATATTTTGCATTGTTTAAGTTTAATTTTCCTTTATTAGTGTACACATTAGCGTGTCTACCATTTCTAGCTGGTAATACACAGTCAAAAAAGTCCACTCCTCTATCTACTGATTCTAATATATTTTCTGGTGTTCCAACTCCCATAAGATATGTTGGTTTATTTTGTGGTAAATATGGTACAACATCTTCAAGTATTCTATACATTTCTTGATGAGTTTCACCAACTGCAAGTCCGCCAACTGCATATCCATCTAAATTTAATTCTGAAATAACTTTTGCGTGTTCTATTCTAATGTCTGAATATGTCCCTCCTTGATTTATACCAAAAAGCATTTGACTTTTATTAATAGTGTCATCTAAAGAATTAAGTCTATTCATTTCATTAATACACCTTTTTAACCAACGAGTAGTTCTATCTACTGAATTTTGCATATATTCTCTTGTAGCAGGATAAGGAGGGCACTCGTCAAAAGCCATAGCAATAGTAGATGCTAAGTTAGATTGTATTTGCATACTTTCTTCTGGTCCCATAAATATTTTTCTACCATCTATATGTGAGTTAAAATATACTCCTTCTTCTTTTATTTTTCTAAGTCCTGTAAGAGAAAACACTTGAAATCCACCAGAATCTGTCAAAATAGGTTTGTCCCATACCATAAATTTGTGTAAGCCACCTAATTTTTTTATAACTTTATCCCCCGGTCTTAAATGTAGATGATAAGTGTTAGAAAGTTCCACTTGTGTTTTTATTTCTTGTAAGTCTTGTGTAGAAACAGCTCCTTTTATGGCAGCTAGTGTGCCTACGTTCATAAAAACAGGTGTCTTAATAACACCGTGAACAGTATGAAATTCGCCAAGTTTTGCTCTACCTTCTGTTTTTAATAATTTATACATATTAAACCTCTACTTTTAATTTAATTTTACATTTTATACCTTTATATTATACAACATTTTTTTTATATAATAAAGCATTTATTTAATATTTTTTATTAATATAATTAATCTATGACTTAACTTAAATTAATAAAAGCTACTTACCAAAGTTTAACTTTAATAAATAGCTTTTATTTTTTATATTATTTTACTAATGCAATAACTTCTACTTCAACTAAAACTTGTTTAGGTAGTTCTTTTACAGCTACACAAGAACGAGCTGGATTAGACGTAAAGTATTTAGAATATACCTCATTAAATCCTGCAAAGTTTGACATATCTGATAAAAAACAAGTAGTTTTTATAGTATTTTCAAAATTTGTTCCTGCTTCTTCTAAAACAGCCTTTAAATTTTTCATAACTTGCTCTGTTTGCCCCTTAATATTATCTCCTACAATGTTTCCCTCAAGGTTTAAAGGTATTTGCCCTGAGGTATAAAGCATACCATTTACTAATATAGCTTGAGAATAAGGTCCTATTGCTTTAGGAGCTTTGTCAGAATGTATTTTTTTCATATTTTCATCCTCCAATAATTAGTTTTATTTATAGTATATATTTTTTTATTGTATAAATCAACAATTATTACCAATTTTTAATAACTTCTATTGCCTTTTCTAACTGTAAATCTTGGCTATTATCTGTAGGGTTAGTTACTTTATAGTCTGGTTCTATTCCAGTACCATCTATACATACACCACTTGGTGTATAATATTTAGCAATAGTAACTTTAACTCCACTACCATCACTAAGTTTATACATATTTTGTACAACACCTTTACCATAAGTAGTTTCACCTACTAGCTTACCTACTCCAAAGTCTTTAACCGCTCCAGATAGTACCTCTGATGCTGATGCTGAATTTCCATTTACTAATATTACTAAAGGTTTATTATAATAATTTGCATCTGAAGAATGATAATCTCTATTACCATTTTTATCTTCTATATATGTTATTGTTCCCTCTGGAACTAACATATCTGTTATTTCATTTACAGTTGTTAAAAGTCCTCCTGGGTTATTTCTAAGGTCAATTATAAGTCCATTAGCACTGTTTAAACTGTTAAAAGCCTCTTTAAATTGACTGCTTGTAACTCTGTCAAATTGAGATATAGATATGTAGCCTATGTTATCTTCTAACATTTTATGTTCTACTGTTGGAACGTCTATGCTTTTTCTAGTAACCTCTGTATCAAAAGTTTTATTTTCACTTTCTCTATATACAGTTAATTTAACTTTAGACCCTTCTTCACCTTTTATGTCTGAAACTACGTCTTGATAATTTTCTAAACTAACCTCTTTATCTTCTACTTTTGTTATTTTATCATTTATTTTTAGTCCACTTTCTTCTGCTGGAGAGTTTTCAAATACTTTATTTATAAGTATTTTTTCATCTTCAGTTAAATTGACCATTATACCAATCCCAACATAATTTCCCTCTGTATCTTCTAAAAAGTCTGTAAGTTCTTGTTTTGTCATATAGTATGAATAAGGGTCTTTTAAAGATGCTATCATACCCTTATACATAGTTTCTTCCATTAAATTTTCATCATATTCATTTACATAATATTTATCTACAACACTTTGTATTTCTTCTATTTTTTGTTTTTGTGTTAATTCTTTAACTACAAATCTTCTATAAATTAAAGTTATATTAGTAGCAAAACTATTTATAACAAATAATGCTATCATACCAGAAATAACACCTGTAAAAAAGCTCTTTTTATTATTCATACTATCACCTCCAGTTTTATTTTATTTATAATAAAATGGGCTCTATTTATTTTATTAATTATTTTTAATAAAATTCTTATAAAAATAATTAAGTTATAAATTTATTTTTAATTTGTTAATTAAAATTATTATTAAAATTTTAAACTAATGATTTAGCCCATTTATATTTTCTAACTCTAGCACTACTAAAAAATCCTTTAACAATTTCTTCAAGATACACCATAGCGTAAGTTACATATATAGGTAAACCTAAAAAATATGCTCCTAAAAATGCCATAGGTATACCAATAAACCAAACACTTGAGAAATCCAATATAGCTGTATATTTTGTATCTCCACCACTTCTTAATATACCAACAATAGTTGTATAGTTATATGTTTTAAATATCATACCAATAGCAACTACCATTAAAAGTTTACTAGTATAGTCTTTAACTAAATCTTTTACGTTAAATACATTAATTATATATGGAGATAATATAAGTAAAATTACACTCATTATAGAACTTATAATAACTGTAAGTATCATACATTTTTTAGAATACTCTTTTGCTTTTTCTATATCACCATATCCAAGAACATTAGATAATAATATACCACAACCAGCTCCAATAGATACTCCCATAACAGTAAATAGATTTTGTATTGTACCTGTTATTTGTATGGCTGATTGGGCGTCTGTACCACTAAATTTATATGCCATATTACATACAGATATACCTATTGACCAGAATATTTCATTTAATATAACTGGTGTACAAATATCAAAATATGATATTATGAAACTTTTGTTAAAGCTAAAGTAATTTTTAGGTTTTGTAATAATTGGTAATTTATTAGCAAATATTAATAAAAGTTGTGAACCTAACTCAACACATCTAGCACATAATGTAGCGATAGCTGCACCTTTTACACCAAGTCCTAGTTTAAATATAAATAAATAGTTTAATATAATATTTGTTATTAGTGCTATAAAGGTTGTTATCATAGGAAAATGAGTTTTTCTAGTAGCCTTTAAAGTTGCATTTATAGCCATAATAAACGCTATAACAAAATACGCTGGACATATAACTTGTAAATAATTTATACCTTCTGCTATAACTGCCGAATCTTTAGAATATAATGACATTAAAAACTCTGGTGCAAATATAATAGATATTGCAAATATACCTGCATTTAAAAGACTTAGTATTATACTAATTCCCATAACCTTATGTATACCTTTAAAATCTTTCTTACCAAAATATTGTCCGACAAATACAGACGCACCACTATTTATTCCAAATAAGATAAGATTAAATACAAAAAATATTTGATTGGCAAGACCTACTGACGTAATAGCTACTTCTCCTAATTGTCCTACCATAAAGTTATCTACAAGGTTTACTGAAGAATTTAATAATTCTTGAAATATAACTGGTATTATTAATAAAAATAAATTTTTGAAAAATAACTTATCTGAAAAAAAATTTTTCATATAAACCTCCAATTCATTATAAAATATTTATTAAAAAATTTTATCATTAAAATACTTAAATTGCAACCATATATAATATATTTTAAGTTAAATATAAAAAAAATTATTGTATTTTTTATAAACTTTTATTATAATAACTCGTATATATAGATATAAATATATCTAGATATATAATAAAACTTATAAAAAACTAGAAAGGAGTATGCTTTATGGAGAAAAAACTTACACTATCCAAAGATGATAAAATGATAGCTGGTGTTTGTGGTGGTATTGGTGAATATTTTAAAATCGACCCTACTATTGTTAGACTATTTTTTATTTTATTATCTTTTATATTTTTAGGCTCCCCTATTCCTATCTATATTATATTTTGGATTATAATCCCTAGTAAAAAATTTAATACCCCTCCATCTCAAAAACATAAAGAAGGATTTTATGATTTTAGTGAATTTGATGATAAAAAATAAATATTTTTAAATTTTAACCATAGATTACTCTATGGTTTTTTATATAAAAATCTATTTTATATATTGTAAAATATTATGTTTATATGCTATAATAAATTTATAAATTTAATTTTTATGCAGAGTAGGAATTTGTGCGTTAAGTGATAATAAGACGGGGAGTTGCTTATTATACGAAAAGAATTTTCTTGCGATACATTTTCCGCATCCCGCTGCCAACATAGTTTTTATGTTTGTAGCATATTTTATCAACTAAATTAGGAGGTAATTTATGTTTAATTTATTAAAAAATTCTTTTTTAGAACTTAAAAAGCCTAAGACTATTGTTATTTGTGGATTTTTATTAGCTATGTCTTTAATATTAAACACACAAGCTATAAAATTAGGTAATACAAAATTAATCACATTTTCTTTTATAGCAAACTCTACGGCTGGCTTTTTGTTTGGTCCTTTTGTGGCTGGTTTATTAGGTGGTACCACAGATGTACTAACTCATATGATGAGTCCAAAAGGCAATTATTTTTTTGGATATACATTTAATGCTATTTTAGGTGGTGTTTTATATGGTATGTTTCTTTATAGAAAAATATATGGTTCTAAAAAAATAGTTTTAAGAATTGTTATATGTAAAATACTTATTAGCATTTTTGTAAATTTAATATTTGGTACGTTATGGACTGCTATGTATGCTGGTAAAGGATTTTTTGTTTTATTACCCGCTAGAATAACTTCCGAGCTAATTACAGTTCCAGTACATTGTATAGTTATGTTTATAATTTTAAAAACTGTAAATAAAGTTTATTATCAGTTAAATTTTGATAATGACTTTGACAATATTAAAAATTAATTTATATTTGTTAAAATATATAAATAAAGGATGATTTTATGCTTTTTGAAACACAAGTTATAGTTAGATATCAAGAAACAGACCAAATGGGTGTTGCTCATCATTCTGTTTATCCTATATGGTATGAAGAGGCCAGAACTAATTTTATAAAATCTTGTTTAAATATTTCTTATTCAGAAATTGAAAAAATGGGTATATTATTTCCTCTAAGTAAACTTAGTTGTAAATATATAAAACCTGCTTTATATGAAGATATTTTGAAGATACATACAAATATAAAAAATATTTCTCCTGTAAAATTAGAATTTGAATATAAAATATTTAAAAATGATGAACTTATTAATACTGGATATACAGAACACCCTTTTGTTACTAAAGATTTTAAACTTATTAATATAAAAAAGCAAAATTTAACTCTTTATAATCTTATACTCTCAGCTTATAAAAATTAAATTTAATTTAATACTAATTATCCTTTAAGGATTTGTTACTTTCTACTAGATGTATATATTTAGTTTTATTTTTATAAACAACTCCTTAAAGGATTTTTCATACTCTATAATTTTTACTAATTAACAAATGAATTTACATATATAAAATAATTATTATAACCTATCATTTATAAAAAGTAATTATCTATGTATATTCTCTAGTTATTTACAATTTGTTATACTCTTTGTCATAGGATTTATAATATTATTCCATAAGGATATAATTACTAATCCAACTACATAAGGATTTTTAATTGCCTCTAAAATTAAACTAAATAAGCTATTCCAACTTGTTAAGTCACTTCCACTTATACCAAAGTAAGCTAATATTGGAGTAGATATTGATAATAAAATATTCCCCCAAAATATAGGATTTTTAAATATTGTTTTCAAATGATTTTTTTTCATATAAAGCACTCCTTTAACTTTATTTTATTTTTTTATTTAATTTGTATTTATAATTGTAAGCTACATTAATTTAATGATATATTTAAAATTAAAACAATTTATCTAATTTTAAATATATATATTTGTTATAAATACACTTAAATTTTAAATACTATATTATTTACTCTTACCATTTAGTTCCCCTTGATCACGCATTGCGTAATTTTTATATAATTATATAGTGCAATGCGATTTTTGTCAACACTTTTTTATTGACTTTTTTTACGCATTGCATTATTATTATACTAAAATACATAATAAGGAGGTATAAAAATTGTATTTTTTTGAAATTCTTCAAAACATAATGAATGAAAGAAACTTAAAAGTATCAGATATTTCAAAAATGACAGATATACCTGATTCTACTTTAAGAAGTATTATAAATAGAAAAAATAAAACTGTTGCTTTAGATGTAGCTTTTAAAATTTCTAAAGGTTTAAATATACCTATTGAAAAATTAAATGATGAAAATATTTGTTCAAATAAAAATATAAATCAATTAGATAATAAATTAAATAAATTAAATTATTATTTTAATAAGCTAAATAGTGTAGGTCAAGAAAAAGCAATAGAACGTGTAGAAGAACTTGCACAAATTTCAAAGTATACTAATTCTAATATTGAATTTATAGAAAGTGCTATGAAAAAAGATACATTAGAAAATGATAATAAGTCTATTATCGCTGCTAAAGGTGAAGGTACTTCAGAGATAATATTACTAAGAGAGGACCCTGAAAAGTACTTTCAAGAAGATTAATTCTTATTGTTATTGACTACAATACTAATTGTATTTTTAATCAAATAGTCTATATACTAATTGTATTTTGTCGAATTTTGTTTTATAATTCTTTTATAGATGTCCTTTAATTTTTAAGTTGGAGGTTTTATGGAAGTAAGAGAATTAGCTTATAACTTTATTTTAGAAAATAGAATAAATAATCTTAATATAGATTTAAAATTATTAAAAGATATTTGCAAAATAAATAAATGGAAAATAGGTTCTTATTCTAAAAATATAAATTTTTTAGAAACAACAAATTTAATTGATAAAATTACCTTATTAGCTTTTACCTGTTTTTATAAAAATGATAATAAAGAAAAAGTCTTTATTATGTACAACGACAAAGTAGAAGAAGATGAAATTGTTTTTAATATTTTACACGAAATAGGACATATAGTTTTAAAACACAATATTTGTGATTTATCTAATTTTGAAAAGGAAAGAGAAGCAGATTTATTTGCTTGTGAAGTATTAGCACCTTCTTGTTTATTAAAATATTTAAACTTAAATAAAATAGATGCTATTACCAATATATCTAACATACCACCTAAATATATAAAAAATTATATAGATACTTATAAAAATTATAAACTATATGATGACTACTTTTCAAAAATTATAATTAAGACTTTTAAACATTTAAAAGAATATAGATTATTAAAATTTTTTAAATATAAAAAAATATTTATTACTCTATTTTTCCTTATTACATTTTTTATAAATATAAACTACACTAATAGTTATAGTAAAAATATACCTGATATAGATAATAATATATTTGATATAAATAATATACCCGTTATAAATAATAATATTAAGGACACTAATCATAATTACCAGTCATTTTTTGTTACCAAAACTGGTAAAAAATATCACAAGGAAGACTGTAAATATATAATTCATAAAGATAATTTAATAGAAATAAAGTCTAATGACCCTATTTTAAATAACTATAAACCTTGCTCTATTTGTATAGATTAAAAGTAATTATTCATATGTTGTTTAAAATTTGCTACAATAATAAGTTTTAATTGTAAAATGACTTGATAATAGTATAATTGGCATACACTTTAAAATATATAGAGAAATAGTATGAAAATTATATTATTGTAGAAAATATAACAAAAAGTGAACTAAAATCAAAACACGGTTTATCATTATATATTGAAACTAAAAATCATAGTATTTTGTTTGATTTAGGTTCTGACAACACACTAATTGAAAATGCTAAAAAAGAAATATTCACCTTTTAAATATTAATACTGTTATTATTTCTCATAGGCATATAGACCACGGCGGAGCTTTAGAAGAATTTTTAAAAATTAATTCAAAAACTAAAGTTTATGTACAAAGAAAAGCATTCGAACCACACTATTCAAAGACTTTTTTTATAAAAGTACCTATTGGGCTTAATGAAAGTTTTAAAAATCACTCTCAAATAATTTTATTAGATGGAGATTATATCATTGATGAAGAATTAAGACTATTTACTGTAAATGAATGAAATAAGTGTTATTCTTCTGCCAATGATGTATTATATGATAAAAATAGAAGAGATAATTTTTCATATGAATAAAATTTACTAGTTACTGAAGAGGAAACAGTATTGATAATAGGTTGTGGTCATTCAAGTATAGTAAATATTATGGAAAAAGCCTGTATATATAATCCTAAAATTTGCATAGGTGGCTTTCATCTATTTAATCCAATAACAAAAAAACTGTTTTTTCAAAATTACTTGATACTATTTCTGAAAAATTGCAAAGTTATAATCAAACACATTTTTATACTTGTCATTGTACAGGTACAAATGCATTTCAATATTTATCTATGAAAACTTCTAATCTATCCTATTTATTTTGTGGGGATAGTATAGAAATTTAAACTTTTAAAGATAAACTAATCAAATTATGTTTGAAATGTAATATATGATGTTAGATTCATAATATTTTAAATAATAAATATATAGATTAGTAATTATGATTGACTGCTTTTTCTATATTCATAAATGAGCATTTATGAAAGTTTAGTAAATTGATATATACGGTTAGTAGGTGTAATACTACTCAATCTCAAATGATTATGAATATTTTAGAAATAGCAACATTAGCTTTTATTACAACAACATACAATCCTCTAACTTTAATTTCAAAAAAGATTGTAAAAGTTGGTTTTTCAATTATGATAATTTATTTAAAATTTTATTTATTAACACACAACTATAAACAAACTTTAATAATTTAATAGCTCCTTAGTATAATATTAAATACACCAAATAGAATTTAATATTTTTATAAAAATATCTTTATTTTCTAAAGTTTTACTACTAAATTTAAAATATCAATTTTTAATGAATTCTTTATTAATAAATAAATTTAATTAATTATCTTTTATATTCAATAAGAACTAATTTCAAATTATTTTTCTTATATAGTTTTATTTTCTCTTTTAATCAAAACCACCCGTTAAACGGGTGGTTTGCTCAAGCCCTATAAGGGCTTTTTTCTTGTTGTAAGCCTCTAAAG
>CALWOZ010000037.1 GCA_944383305.1 uncultured Clostridia bacterium
AATTATTTTGCAGCTTCTATATAATTCACTGCATCTCCAACTGTTTTAATTTTTTCTGCATCTTCATTTTGAAACTCAATACCAAAGCTATCTTCTAAGTCAGATATAATTTGGAATAAGTCTAAAGAATCAGCACCTAAGTCATCAGCAAAAGTAGTTTCTAAAGTAATTTCATCTTCAGATATACTCATTTGTTCTGCAATGATTTCTTTAACTTTTTCAAATACCATATTGAAGTACCTCCTTAAAATCTTTTTAACACATATAAATATACTAGATAAAGATAAATTTTACAAGTGTTTTTTTTATTTTTTTTATAAATTTTTATAAAATTTTTATTGGCTATCTTCTAAAATAGCATTTTCTATTTTTTCAACAATATCTGCGTCTATAAATTTATAGCATTGATTTATAGCACTTTTAATAGCTTTAGAGTTAGAACTTCCGTGAGCTTTTACAACAAGAGATTTAAGTCCTAAAAATGGTGCTCCTCCAACCTCTGCATAATCAAATTTTTTCTTAATGTTTTTAAAAGCACCGTTAGATAAAATCCCACCAATAGAATATAAAATATTAGACTTTATTTCTTTTTTAACTATATTAGAAAATACTTTTACAATACCCTCAGATAATTTTAATATAACATTGCCAACAAATCCATCGCATACAATAACGTCTGCTTCACCTTCTGGTATTTCTCTTCCTTCTATATTGCCAATAAAGTTTATATTTTTTGTTTGTTCTAAAAGTTCATAGGCTTCTTTTGTAAAAGTGTCACCTTTTTCTTTTTCTTCACCTACGTTTACAATAGCTACTTTAGGGTTATTTACTTTCATTATGTTTTCCATATATATTTTACCCATTTTAGCAAAATTAGGTAAATAAGCTGGCTTACAATCCATATTAGCTCCAGAGTCTATTAAAAAAGTATATCCATTATTAGAATTTGGTATTAGTGTAGCAAGGGCTGGTCGCTCGATGCCTTTTATACGTTTTATAATAACTGTCGCCCCTGTAAGTAGCGCTCCTGTACTGCCTGCAGATACAAATGCACTTGCCTTTCCTTCTTTTAAAAGTTTTAAACCTACTACAATAGAAGAATCTTTCTTTTCTCTAATAGCAGATGTAGGGCTTTCTGTTGTTTTTATTATTTCAGTTGCATTTTGTATACTTATTTGTTCTTTATTATATTGGTATTTGCTAAGTTCATTATTAATAATATCTTCCTTACCTACTAATATAAGTTTTATTTCCTTATTTTCATTAATAGCATCTATACTTCCTTTTATTATTTCTTTTGGAGCATTATCTCCTCCCATAGCATCTATTGCTATTATATATTCTTTCATATTTTCCACCTAAATATCCTTTTATAAAATTTATTTTTATTATTTAATAAAATTTCCTTATTAAATTATACATATTAAAAATTAAATTATCAAGTATTTATTATTTTAATTTAATTTTTAAATAGTTTAATATATGTTTTTGTATTTCATATTAATTACTATTATTTTGGGATATCTTTTTAATTTTTAAATAAATTAATTAAATTAAATCAATTTTTTTGATACTTTGTATCAAAAAACAGCTATTCCTATTATTCTTCTTCGATAAAATTTAAAACAAAAACCCGTTTATAAATTTTATCTCGAACAATAAAGTCATAGCTTAATTGTATAAATAAAAAGCTATATAATATTTTTAATAATAAAAATATTATATAGCTAATAATTAACTATTATACTTCAATAATAGTTCTTTTATTGTAAGAACCACAAGATTTGCATACTCTATGACGTAACATTAATTCTCCACATTTATCACATTTAACTAATGTAGGAGTAGAGATTTTCCAACTTTGGGCTCTTCTTTTATCTCTTTTAGATTTAGACATTTTTCCTTTAGGACAAATAGACATTGTTATACCTCCTTATTTTCAAAAAGATGTAGAAATTTTTCAAACCTAGGGTCAATGTAATCCCTATCGCAACCACAGTCGCTATCATTAAGGTTGTGACCACATATATGACACAACCCTTTACAGTTCTCGGAACATAAAGCCTTCATAGGTAAATTGAGTAAAAGATTAGTTTTGATAGGTTCTTCTAGTTTTATAATATTATCTTTACTAGAGAATATCCAAATTTCATCATTATCTGTAGAATCTTTAGAAAAAACTTCTAACATATCAAAAGCTATTTCTTTTTCAAATTGTTTAAGACATAAATTACAATTAAAAGTCACTTTAGCTATAATATTACCATTAAATGTATATTTACCATAAGAGTTAGTAATAGTGCCTTTACCTTGTATATATACATCTTTATTATATACTAAAGATTCTGGCAAAGTAATATTACCCTCAAATTCAACTTCTTTGCTAAATCCATTGTTAAGGCTATCAACATTAATATTCATAAAAACACTCCTGTTCCATACGAACAATAAAACACAACCTATATTATAAAGCTTTAGTTGTTATTTGTCAAGAAGTTCTTTTGTATCTCTAGCAATAACAAGTTCTTCATTTGTAGGGATAACTAAAACTTTAATTTTTGAGTTAGGTACAGAAATAACTAATTCTTCACCACGTTTAGAGTTTTGTTCTTCGTCAAGTTCTATACCAAGCCAAGATAAATAGCTACATATTTCTTTTCTACTTTCTTTACTGTTTTCGCCAAGTCCAGCAGTAAATACAATTGCGTCTACACCATTTAAAGTAGATGTATATTCACCAATATATTTAGCTACTTTATAATGGAATGTATCTAAAGCTATTTGAGCTCTTTTATTTCCTTCTTTAGCAGCATTTTCAATATCTCTAAAATCACTAGAAACTCCAGATAAACCAAGAACACCAGATTTTTTGTTCATAAGTTCATCTACTTGTTTGTTATCTAATCCTTCTTTTTCCATAATAAATGATACAACAGCTGGGTCAATATCTCCACATCTAGTTCCCATTACAAGACCTTCAAGTGGTGTAAATCCCATACTTGTATCCATACATTTTCCACCATTTATAGCAGCTACACTTCCACCGTTTCCTAAATGACAAGTAATTATTTTAAGGTCTTTTATATCTGTACCTAACACATTAGCTGCTCTTTCAGAAACATACTTATGGCTTGTTCCGTGAAAACCATATCTACGAATTTTATATTTTTCATATAATTCATAAGGTATACCATAAAGATATGCTTTTTCTGGCATAGTTTGATGGAAAGCTGTGTCAAAAACTGCAACTTGAGATACACCTGGCATTAAGCTTTCACAGGCTCTAATACCCATAAGGTTAGCTGGATTGTGAAGTGGTGCTAAATCAATACAATCTTCAATAGCTTTTATAACCTCATCTGTAATAATAACAGATTTTGCAAAGTGTTCTCCACCGTGTACAACGCGGTGACCAACTGCATTTATTTCTTTAATATCGGATATAACACCGTGTTTGCTATCTAATAAAGCATCTATAACCATTTTTATAGCATCTTGGTGATTTTTCATTTCTTGTTCTACTTCATAAACTTCTTTACCTTTATGTTTAAGTCTTCCGTCAATACCAATTCTTTCACATAAACCAGAAGCTAAAGGTGTTTCATTAGTCATATCAATTAATTGATATTTTAAAGAAGAGCTTCCACAATTTAATACTAAAACTTTCATTTTTATTCCTCCAAAATATTATTTATTACTTTGTTGTTGAGCTTGAACTGCTGTAAGTGCAACAACACCTACTATATCTTTAGCGCTACAACCTCTAGATAAGTCATTTACTGGTTTTGCAAGTCCTTGTGTAATAGGGCCATATGCGTCTGCATTTGCAAATCTTTGTACTAATTTATATCCTATATTGCCTGCATCTAAATCTGGGAATATAAGTACATTAGCAGTACCAGCTACTTTACTATCTGGAGCTTTTGTTTGTGCAATTTCAGGTACAATAGCTGCATCTAATTGAAATTCTCCATCGATAATAAGTTCTGGATATTCAGCTTTAGTTAATTCTAAGGCTTTTAAAACTTTGTCTACATCTGGGTGACTTGCACTTCCTTTTGTAGAATGTGATAATAATGCAACTCGTGGTTCTTTTTCTGTAAAGCTTCTAAAAGAATCTGCAGAGCTTTTAGCTATGGCACAAAGTTCTTCGCTAGTAGGATTTTGACATAAGCCACAATCACCGAATACAAATACACCATTTTCACCATATTTACAATTTGGTACTATCATTAAGAAAAATGCTGATACAGTTTTAACTCCTGGAGCTGTTTTTATAATTTGAAGTGAAGGTCTTAATACATTTGCAGTTGAGTTAATAGCTCCAGCTACCATACCATCTGCTATATCACATTTTACTAATAATACACCAAAGTAAAGTGGGTCATTTAATAAAATTTCTTTAGCTTTAGCCTCGTCTATCCCTTTAGATTTTCTAAGTTCTACAAATTTATCTATTAATACGTCTATTTTTTCATAATTTTTAGGGTCAATAATAGTAGCTCCTGATATATCTAAGTTACCTGCTTTAGCCAAGATTTCTTGTTTATCGCCTACTAATATAACATTAGCTATTCCTTCTTTAATAATTTCTTGTGTTGCTTCTAGCGTTCTAATTTCTAAAGATTCTGGTAAGACAATAGTCTTTTTATTAGCTTTAGCAGTGCTTTTAATTTCTTCTAAAAAATTCATATTAATCCTCCTTTTAAAAAAAATATATATACATATACTCGACTTATATAATATGATTTATTCCAAAGTATATTATAATCCTTTTTTCATATATATACAATATTAAATTTAATTAATTTTTAATATTATTCATTATAAGCTCTGGTATATCCCATAGTGGAGCTTGTATCAAAACTCCACCTATTTCATTTGCTGCCTTTGGCATACCATAAACTACGCTTGTTTCTCTATCTTGCCCTATGGTAAAGCCACCTTTTTTCTTAATACTTAATGTACCAAGTGCACCATCATTTCCCATACCTGTCAATATAACAGATACTACTTTAGGAGCTACATAGTCTGCTATACTTTCAAATAATACATCTACTGATGGCATATGTCCATTGACTTTATCCTCCTGTTTACAAGATATGTATAGTTTTCCATTTCTTTTTAATATTCTCATATGATAGCCACCCGGTGCAATATATGCTACTCCGTATCTTAACATATCTCCATCTTCCGCTTCTTTAACATACATTTTACATAAATCATTTAATCTATTGGCATACATTCTTGTGAATCCAGCTGGCATATGTATTACTATTAGAGTTGGGGGTATATTTTCATCTAAACTTGTAAGTATAGATTGTACAGCCTCTGTTCCACCAGTTGATGCACCTATTGCTATTATTTTATCATATGTTTTATCAACTTTTTGTTTTTTAACTCTAGAGCTTATTATATTTGCTATTTCTATTGACTGGTTTATTTTATTTATTAGTGTTTTTATAAAAACTTTATACTCTGTATTAGTGGGAGTTTCTTTAAGGATAATATTTGCCATAGCCCCTTTTGTCATAGCTAAAAAGTTTATACTACTGTCTTCACCAACACAAATCCAATTAAGCTTTGTTTCACTAAAAAAATCAATTATTTTATTAGCACGTTCTTTATTTTTAGTTGGGACTTGAGCAATATATATTTTATCTTTTTTATTGCTATATTTTTTTATTTCATCTAAATTATTTATACATTTTTTTATATGCACATTATAAAATTCTAAACTTCTTTGGGTAACATTTAGAAACTGGGCTGATTCTGAAAACAAAATAATGTTCTGATTTTTCAAAAATATCACCTCATTAAAATATAAATAATCTTTTGACTAATTTATTAATTAAACTTTAAAAATATTATGAATTAAGCTCTGATATAGTATTTTTAATATTACCTTATCAGAGCTACTATATTTATTAGCAATATAAAAATTTATCAAGGTCTAATAAAAGCTGTACCTCATCATTCATTTTACCAATGGCTTTTATAAACTTATTTTGATATTTTAATTTTGCATTAGGTGGAGAAGATATAAACCTTTTAGGAATATATAAAACTTCATTTACTGTATCTACAATAAGCCCTATTTGATTATCGTCATATTCTATAACTATTATACAAGTAAACTCATCATATGCTCTTTCTTCTTTATTAAATCTTATTCTAACGTCTATAACTGGTATAATAGAGCCTCTAAGATTAATAATCCCCTTTATAGCTTTTGGATTTTCTGGCATCCAAGTTATAGCCGGTACAGATATTATTTCTATAACGTGATTTATATCAATACCAAAAATTTCATCTTCTATAACAAATGTTAAATATTTATTTTTAGTAGTATCATCTTCTACTACATTTTGATATACTTCATTTTCCATTTTTAATAACCCCCCTTATTAATTATCATAAAATCCTGCAACATCTACTATTAAAGAAATATCACCATTTCCAAGAAGAGTACAACCACTTATGCCTTTTACTTTTTTAATATATTTAGGTATGCTTTTTACAACTACTTGTTGTTCGCCTATAAGTTCGTCAACAAATAAACACACTGTTCTTCCTTCACTTTCTAATCTAATAACAACACCTTCTTCAATATCTTTTACTTCTGTTGGTGCATTAAAAAAGTCATAAAGTCTAACTAAGTTAAATACATCTCCTCTTAATGTTATCATTTCATTACCGTCTGGGTCTAAAAATATATTTTCTTTTTTAACTTTAAATGTTTCTTGTATAGAAGCTATTGGTATAGTGTATTTAGCCCCACCCATACTTATAAGCATTCCTTCTATAATAGCAAGAGTTAAAGGTATTTTAAGTATAGTTGTTGTTCCATATCCTTCTTCACTTTCAACAACGATACTTCCACCAACTTCCTCTATATTGGCAGTAACAACGTCCATACCAACACCACGTCCTGAATAACTTGTAACTGCCTCTTTAGTGGATAAGCCAGCGTGGAAAATAAGCTGACAAATTTCTCTATCTGTATACTCATCTTCTGGTTTTTTAAGTATTCCTGCTGCTTTGGCTTTAGCCATAACTTTAGCTTTGTTTATACCAGCTCCGTCATCTTTAACACTTATGAGTATTTCTCCACCAGAATTTCTAGCTTCTAGTTTAATAACACCTTTTTCTTCTTTTCCAACTTTTAATCTATCCTCTGGTAATTCTATACCGTGGTCTACTGAGTTTCTTATAATATGCATAAGAGGATCTGAAATGTGTTCTATTATATTTTTATCTACCTCAGTTTCTCTACCTTCAATAATAAGTTCAATGTTTTTTCCAAGAGCTTTACACATATCTCTTACTATTCTTTGCATTTTAAAAAATGTAGCATCTAATGTTACCATACGCATACTCATAACACTATCTTGTACATCTTTTATAATTTTTCTAAGTTGTCTAGCAGATTTGTTAAAGTTTTCTAATTCTAAGCCATCAAGGTCAGGATTTTGTGTAGTCATAGCTTCAGATATAACAAGTTCTCCCATAAGATTTAATAATTGGTCTAACTTACCAATACTAACACTTATCATTTGTTGAGATGAACCTTGTTTTTTATTAGCCTCTTTAGTCTTATCTATCTCTTTATTATTTTTAGGTTGTTCTTTAGGCTTTTCTTTAGGTTGTTCTATTTTTGGTTTTATATCTTCTTTAGGCTCTGCTACTTCTTGTTTAGGTTCTTCTATTTTTTCTTCTATTTCTTCTGCTTCTTCTACTTCTTCAAGGAATAATGTTTTTAAAAATACTGTTTGCATAAGCATTTCGTGTACTTCTTCATAATCCTTATTTATAGAAAATGTTACTTTAAATCCTTTATCTCTAATAACGTCGATAGAATCTTCTGAAATAATATCTTGTGGTTCATACACAATATTATCGGCAATATCTTGTAAATTATGTACAATAGTATATGAACGTACATTTTCCATTTCACAACCATCGTCAAAATAAATAGTAGCTTTGTATCTTTTAAGTACATATGTATTAAGTTCAAAACTTTTTAAATATATAGTTGAATTTATTGTTTCGTGTATTTGTTCATAAGGTAAATCTGTAGCTATAACAAACTTAAACCCATCTTTTTTAATGATTTCTTCGGATTTTTCATCTGTAACCTCTTTAGGTATAGTATGAATAACCTCTCCAAAATCTTTTAAATGATTTATAACATTAAATGCTCTTATATTTTCCATTCCACTATCATCTTGAAAATAAAGATGACATTCAAATTTATTTTTAAAATCTATTATCTCTTCGTTGTTGTTTTTACTATTGTTTACTGTTTCTTTTTTTTCAGAGTTATTTTCATTGTTTTGAGTTTCTTGTGGTGGCTCTTCACCTTTTAATACACATAAAAATGATTTTATTCTTTTTATGACTTCAGTAGGGTCTGTATCTGCCTCTCCACCATCTGCAATTTTAGCAATTTCGCTTTTTATAAAATCCATTCCTTCAAGAACTAAGTCTGTAAGACTAGAATAATTAACGTCTGAAGGATTTTCTTCTCTTAAAAAGAAAAATAAATCTTCTATTGCATGTGCTGTTTTAGAAATATTATCATAAAGCATCATAGCCGCAGACCCTTTAACTGTATGCATTATTCTAAATATTTCATTAATATTATCCATAGAATACCCATCTTCACATTCTATTATTAATTGTTCTAGTTGGTCTAAAAGTTGATTCATTTCAAATATAAACATATCTAACATAGATTCTCTAGAAAAATCCGCCACTTTATATCAATCCCTTCTATTTATAAAAATTATTGTTTTAAAAAAATAATTATATATTATATTAAATTTAAAAATAAACTATATTATTAATTTTTTCTATATACTGCTGGCATAATATACTCATAATCTGTTTGTATATTATTTAATGTTTCAGAATGACCTATAAAAAGATAGGCACCTTTTTCTGATGAATCATAAAACTTTTTTATAAGTTTTGTTCTTGTATCATCATCAAAATATATCATTACATTTCTACAAAATATAACCTGAAACTTTCTTTTAAAAGGAAACCTAGTTTCCATAAGATTAAATTTTCTATATGTTATTTTCTTTTTTATTTCATCAACTACTTGAACTTGATTTGTAGATATAGATTTAAAATAGTTGTTTTTCCAATGTTCACTTAAAGGTTTTATTTGGTCTTTTGTATAAATTCCTTTTATAGCTTTTGTCAATACTGCCGTAGATATATCTGTTGCTAAAAGCTCTGTATCCCATTTACCTTTGCCTTTAAAATAGTCTGTTAATATCATCTCTAATGTGTAAGATTCTTCTCCTGAAGAGCACCCGGCACACCACATTCTGACATCTTTATCCTTTGCTGTAGACTCTATATAAGGTAACACTGTGTCTTTTAAAAATTCAAAATGGTCTATTTCTCTCATAAAAAATGTATGATTAGTAGTCATCTTGTCTATAAATGTCATAGTTGCGCTACCAGTTTTATCTTTTAATAAATACTCATAATATTCTGTAAATGTTTTAAACCCCTTTTTTTCTAGTATATTTTTAAGTCTAGAATATACTAAGGACTTTTTATCTGCACCTAGATTAATACCATAGTTATCTTTTATATAATTACTAATAAGCGAAAATTCCTTATCAGTTATATCCTGCATTTAACATCACCCAATTCTCTTTTATTTATAGTCATTATATTAATTATACATAAAATTAACAAATATGTCGATAGTTATATTTAATATTTTAAACTTTTTTATTACAAATTTTTTATATGTTTAATAGATTTTCACTATATGTAATGTAATAATACATTATTATGGCTTATTATTTTAAGAATTTTATTTAACTTATTTATATTATTGAAAAAATCTAAATTTTATATTATAATTAAGATATAATTTTGTTTTTCTACAATTAAATTATAAACGGCTTTTTGTTTTAATCCTATTGCAATTTTTAAATTGCAATACGTAATTCATTTTTTGAGCAAAGCGTCAAAATAAATAAAAATTGCAAAAATATTGTAGAAAACTATTAAAAAATTATTTATTATAATTTATATATATTTTTATAAACTAAATTATTAAGGAGGCGTATTATGAATCATACACCACATATTAATCAAACTGCTGAAATAGCAGAAACTATTCTTCTTCCTGGTGACCCTTTAAGAGCAAAATTTATAGCTGAAAACTTTTTAGAAAATCCTGTTCAATTTAATGCAGTTAGAGGGGCTTTAGGATATACTGGTACATATAATAACAAAAAAATATCTGTTATGGGTACAGGTATGGGTATGCCTAGTATAGGTATTTATTCTTATGAACTTATAAAAGTGTTTGGAGTAAAAAATCTTATAAGAATAGGCTCTTGTGGAGCACTTAGCAAAGATTTAGCTGTTTATGACATAGTTTTTGGTATGTCAGCTTCTACTGATTCAAATTTTTCAAGTCAATATCAACTTCCAGGTACATATGCACCTACTTGTAGCTATGCTCTTTTAGAAAAGGCAAAAAATATAGCCGATTCTAAAAACATTCCTGTACATATAGGTAATATTCTTTCTAGTGATATTTTCTATTCAGAGTTTAAAGACGCTCACAAACTATGGGCTAAAATGGGTGTGTTAGCAGTTGAGATGGAGGCTGCTGCTTTATATATGAACGCAGCAAGACTTAATGCAAATGCACTTTGTATATTAACTGTTAGTGACCATATAATGACTGGTGAAGAAATTTCTGCTGAAAAACGTGAAAAAACATTTACTAAAATGATGGAAATAGCTTTATCTATGGCTTAAATTTTAATAAAAATAATAAAAGCAGGCTTAATACCTGCTTTTATTATTTTTATTTATTGTTGTGTAGTAGTTTCTGTTGTAAGTAACTCTTCAAAATCTACATAGCTATTTAAGTCTTCATTTGGTATATTAACAACTGTTTTATCTATATCTTTATAGTCCATATCCATTGATATATTACCTTTAAGATTAATTCCTTCAACAGTTAATTCCATATCAAAACTAATAGTAGCACCTACAGGTTGGTTTTTATCGTCTACAGCCATTGCTATTTTTGTATTTGTTACTTTAAGACCTTCTAAAGTTTGTTTATCTTGTTCACCTAAGTTTAAACTTTCTACAATTTGACTAGCCATATCGAGAGATTTATTAAGGTCTATATCAAATGTATATTCTTTATTATTATTGTCTAAGTTTTTAACGCTACCACCTAAAACAACGTCTTCATTAATAAAGTCATCAACATTTAATGTGCTAGATAAATCAATAGCTTCTTCTAAATCTACTGGCATTTTATATTTAATACCACCTTGATTTACATAAAATTGTCCATCTTTATAAAATGCTGTTTGTTCAATAACTTCTTGTTGACCTAAAAGTTCTATTGTACTTTTTTGTTCAGAATACATATTAACTTTATCTGAAATGTCCATTTTAATAGTACCTACCATATCCATTTTCATATTTAAACTTTCAGTACCATCTGACATACTAAAATTCATCTCTGCATTAGTATCTACTGTAGCATTTTTAACATTTTCATTAGCTTCAGATAATTTTTTGTATTCTTCTACTGCTTGATTTTTGTCTAGTTGAGTTGTATTAGATGATTGAGTTTGTGTATTAGTGTCTGTTGTAACTGTTGTGTTTGTATTTATGTATACTTCTTTTTTATCTGAAACATATTCTACTTTATATCCAAGACTTTCAGATACAAAACGAATTGGTAAATAAGTTTTATCATTTAAAACTATTGTACCTACTTTGTCGTTTTCTTTATCAATAGACACAATGTTTCCATCTACAACTGCTTTATTTTGATTTACAGGTAATTGGATTTTACCATTATCTAAGGCTACAATTTTTTCTTTTTCAACATATCCTACTTCTAAGCCTAATGCTTGACCTAATTCTCTAACTGGTAAAAATAGTCTATTTTCATATACTACACTACCATCTTTAATTTCTACTTGTTGGTCATTTACAAATAATTTTTGTGAATTATCTGTTGAAAGGTCTTGTGGGCTTGTTATAGTATTCTTTTTAGCATTTTTTATTTCCATTGATTGTGTAATTTCAATAGTTCTTGTATCATCTGCAAAAACACTTGTGCTACAAGTAAAAATAGTTGTAGCTGATAATATTATAGCAATAAACTTTTTCATAGTTAAGCTCCTCCACTTTTATCTATAAATTTTTAATAAATTATACCATATATTTCATATAATGTCAATAAATTTAATAATTTCAATACATTTTTTGTATATAATATATATTACTATATTTAAAATTTATAATATAAAAGACTTTTTGGTATTTTTATTACTTTACTTTAAATATATTTTTTGGTAAAATTTTTTAAAAGGAGTTGATTATAATGAAAAACATAGATTTTATAAATAATAGATTTTATATTATATTGTTAAGGAGATTTATATGTTAAATAATAAAGGTTTTGATATGTGGGCAAACGACTATGATAAATCCGTTGGTTTGTCTTATGAAAATAATGTTTATCCTTTTGCAGGATATAAAGATTTGTTAAATACAATTTATAATAATATACGTACAAAAGATACTGGTAAAATACTAGATATTGGATTTGGTACAGCTACTCTTACTAAAAAATTATATGATGATAATTATGATATTTTTGGAGTGGACTTTTCTAAAGAAATGATTAATATAGCAAAGCAAAAAATGCCTAATGCTAGTCTTTTTTGTTATGACTTTTCAAATGGACTACCAAAAAATCTAAAAAACGAAAAATTTGACTTTATTATAAGCACTTATGCTATACATCATTTAACTGATATTCAAAAAATCTATTTTTTTAAATTATTATATAAAACGTTAAATAATAATGGTAAAATACTTATAGGAGATGTAGCTTTCTATACTAAAAAAGAGCTTGATAAATGTAGACAAGATAATATAGACTATTGGGACAATGACGAAATATATATTATATTTGATTTTTTAAAACAAAATCTAAAAGAATTTAATATATCTTTTACACCCATTTCTTTTTGTAGTGGTATTGTTTGTATAGAAAAATAATTGGAGATTTTTATGTCTAAAAATAATATTATAATTGCTTTTTCATCTGATAAACTATGTAATAATATTAGCCTTATTTTAAATAAAAATGGTATAAACTATGATTATATATGTAAAACAGGTAATAATCTTAGAAAATACTGTTCTTATTATGAAAATGGTATTATTATATGTGGTGTTACATTTATAGATGAACCTATATATAATATAATAGAGGACTTTTATCAAAGCTTTATATTCATTTTATTAGGTAGCACAGATAAATTAAGTATGTATAGTGATGAAAAGGCTTACAAATTATCTACTCCCGTTAGACAAGAAGACATTATTAATGCAATAGACATTGCTAGGTATAAAAATAATGAAAATATTAAAAGAAATAACAACAAACTTATAGAAGAAGCTAAAAGTATTCTAATATTACATAAAAATTTCACTGAACCTTTAGCTCATAAATATATTCAAAAAAAGAGTATGGATACAGGTAAAAAGAACATAGATATAGCAAAGCTTATTATAAATAAATATAAAAAAGAGGGGTTTTAGCCTCTCTTTTTTATATTTATTATTCTATATTATTGTGGTATAACTCTTTTTGCACCATAATAAGTTTTTAACGCATAATCACTATTTAAACTAGATATTATAACTCCTTGATTTTTACTATCTGTACAATGTATATATTGACTATTTCCTATGTATATACCAACGTGAGATATTTGTGTATTACCACCTGTATTAAAAAATACTAAATCTCCTGGTAAAAGATTACTTTTTTCAACTGGAGTACCATTTAAATACTGGTCTTTAGATACACGATTAAGGTTTATACCAAATTGTTTAAATACTGCATATGTAAAGCCTGAACAGTCTGTCCCAACATTAAGATTAGTGCTACCATATATATATGGTTTACCTAAATGTGCTTTAGCAAAATTTATAATATTATCTGCTGTTGCTTGTGAACTAACTGTTGTTGTTTCTTTTTTGTCTGTAATACTTCCAAATTCGGCGCTTATATAGCCTGATTTACCATTATATTTAACTTTTAACCACCCTCCACTATCCTCTAATAAGTCTACATATGTACCAGATGGAATAACACTTAAAACCTTAGATGAAGTTGTGGCTTGTTCTCTAAGATTAAGCCCTGTACTTGACGTTATCTTTACATATTTACCAGTTGGCTTATCATTTTGTGTGTTGTTTGTATTTTGGGCTGGTTTTTCTTTTGGAGTTTGGCTAACAAGATAAATATTTTCTACATATCCTATTCTTTCATCAAAAAATATTTGAGAAAACTCTCCTTCTTGTTTTCCTACTACCACCATAGAATCCACTGGTATAGACCCTATTGCTGTACTCTTATTAGATGCATCTGCATATACTGGAACATAATCTTGACTATTTCTTGTATTAGTAATTTTAGCAAATTTTGTTGTAACATAGTTATTATCTGTAAAAGATATTCTAAAAACAGAATCTAAACTGTTCATTTTAGATATTGATTCTCCATTTTTAGAAGATATAACTGATATATTACTTTGATTTATACTATTTGTAGCTGTAGCGGTAACGACATTTGTAGCATATACTGGAACACTATTAATTAACAAAGCTAATGTTAATACAGAAATTTTGGTTGCTATATTAACCTTCAAACCAATTTTCCTCCTTAGTATATATTTATACAAAAGTATATATATTTACAACATTATACACTAAAATCCCCTATTTTGTCAATTTTTTAAAATATTAGGAAAAGTTAATAAATTTTAGTTATTTGTCAATAGTTATGGGGAGAGTTTGTTTTTTATTAAAATTTTATATTTTATAATTTTAATATTTTATATATTTTGTATTAATTTTTTTCTATATTTATATAACATTTGTACTAAAAATATTTTATTTTAATTTTTATCAAAATAATATTATAAATAGCTAATTTTTAATATGAAATTGACTGTATTAAAATATTAGAAAACCTCTTTAATTATATTAATCTCTATATACATAAAAATATCCATTCCTATTATTCTTTTTCAAAAAACTTAATTTTTAAATAATAAGGTTATAGCTTAATTATATAATAATAAAGGTTTAAAAGTATAATTAGTAATATTTAAGTATTAACACTATAAAACAATAATTATAAAATCATATAAAATTTAATACTTAATATTAAGTTAATTATGATTATTTTATTAATCTATTTTTAATTTAAAAGTTTGTTTTATTTTTATACTTTTTGTTTAATTATATATAATTTTATGTAAATTTATTTACAATGTTTAGTTGTTTTGTATATTTACAGTAATAAAAAAATCAATTATAATTGTTTTATAATAATTTTATTTGAAAGAGGTGTATTTCCTATGAAAAAAAATTTTTTAGTTACATTAACTTCTGCTTTTCTATTAAGCAATATTTCTATTACATCAACATATTCAAATAATAATATTGATAAAAATGATATGGCTAATCAAAGTGGTTCTGTAACTGTTAAACTATATAAAAAAGGCTCTAACATACCTGTAGAAAGTAAAAGTGTTTCATTAAATGGTGAAACTGTTAAATTTAGTGGTTTAGATAAAGATACTTTATATTACATATGTTTTTCTAAAGGAACTGATACTCTTTGATGAGTTTATATATTAATTTTTGTTATGATTAAATCTAATATTATATATTACAAAGATAAAATCATTAAATTACTTTTAATTTTTTATTCTATTGGTATTATTTTATGCAAGTTAAATATTATTAATGGTGAATACTATAATCTTAGACAAATAATAAGCCAAAGTATTGAATACGGTTTTTATAATATTAATCTTACATTTTTAAAAACTATACATAGCTGTATTGAACATAATAATTTAAAACTACTTATTGTTAATTTTTTATCTTTTATTCCATTTGGTGCTGTTTTTTACTTTAAAGTTTTTAAAATTAAGTTTTTAAATTATTTTTTCGTACCTTTTTTTATTATTTTATTAGAATTTATTCAATTTATTTTTAGAGTTGGATTTTTTGATATAGACATTATATTTTTAAATTTATTAGGATATTTATTTGGTTGTATTTTGTTTTATTGTTTAGGCATACTAATTTATAAAATTTTAAATTTACTTAAAATTAATAATTGTTAAAACAAAACCATTTTATAAATAAGATTTAAGGCTATATACTATATATAGCCTTTTAGTTTTATTTTTATTTTTTATATAATAAGTATAAAGGACTAAATACCCTAAAAATTTAGACTTTTAATATTTTCTCTTAAACAAAAAAACAATTAGTAAAAACTAATTGTTTTTTTGTTATTTTTATAAACTAGGCTACTTTTTCACCTAAAACATATACATTTACATTTCTTACGCCATATTGTATGGCTTCATTATAACTGTCAAAAAATACGTCTACTTTATTTCCTTTTATAGCACTGCCTGTATCACCAGCAATAGCATATCCATACCCTTCTATATATAATTGTGTTCCAAAAGGTATAACTTTAGTATCTACTGCTACTACTCCTTTTTGAGCTTTCATACCAGATGCAGTTATTCCATATCCTAAGTCCCCTGGACTTTTGCCAGTAGACTCTGGACCAGCTGTATATGCAGTAGACTTCATACTTATTTTTTGATTAATAACAAAAGTACCTTTTTCTGTTTTTATTGTGTTCTTTTTAGTACCTTTTTCAATAATTTCTGTCACAGGTTGTTTTGTTATTTCTTCCTTTATAATTTCTGTTGATTGTAACTCATCATTTTTATATATTTCTTTTATAGTTATTTCTTTAACTCCGTTTACCCCTTTAGTTTTAACATTAACTTTACCTTCTGGTAAGTTAGGGTTTTCAACTGTTTTTGTTTCAAAAGGGATTTGTTCTTCTTTAGTTTTTATTTCTTCTTTAAAAGAAGATACTTTTATAATCATACCATTTTTTACATTAGAAGCAGAACTTTGACCTTCTTCTAAGTAAACTTTTTGATTTGTTTCTTCACAAAACTCTTTTATAACAACGCCTACTTTAGTATTATTTGTAACAAATGGAACTTCCTTTTTTTCATCTATAAGAAAAGTTACTTTTTCGGCACGATTAATATTTATAGTCATATTTCTATTAATTGTTGTATTAAGATTTGTATCTACTGTATCTTTTTCAAATATTTCTATATTTTTATCTTCAAAAAACTCAGAAACTTTCATATCCATAGTGTTGTAAACATACCATTTGCCATCTATAACTACTTTAACTTGATAAAGACCTTCTGCAAATGCAGTTAAAGTACCACAAAAAGTAGATAAGATTAAAACAAGGCTTACAAAAACGTGAATTTTTTTAACTTTAGCTCTAGTAAGTTTAAAAAAATTGTTACATAAATTTTTAAACATTAATACTTCCTCCTATGCAGGTTTAAAATATATTTATATATTATTTCCAATTATTAAGAGTTTAAACCTGTTTATTAAGTTATATTAAAATTTATTAAATTAAGCGTAATATTTATATTATAAAATATTTAATACTACAGCTAATATCTTAACATATTCGTAACATTTATGCAACAATTTTTTATCGATTATTTTATACAAAAAAACATTTTGGCTGTTTCTAACGTTATTTTTTCTACATTTTCTCTTTCAATATGTTTTATTTCACTAATTTTTTCTACTATATATTTCAAATTTTGTGAATTATTTCTTGTTCCTCTAAGGGGAACAGGTGATAAATATGGAGAATCTGTTTCTATTAAAATATGTTCTAAAGGGATATTTTCAACTACGTTTACTAATTTATTAGCATTTTTAAAGGTTAAAACTCCACCTACACCTATAAAAAATCCTAATTTAATGTATTCTAAAGCCATCTCTAAACTACCAGAAAATGCGTGTATAACACCTTTTCTGACTTTACTTTCCTTTATCATATCAAAAACTTCTTGATTTGCATCTCTAGAGTGAATTATTACAGGTTTTGTAATATTTTCACAAATTTTTAACTGTTTTTTAAAAACTTCTCTTTGTACCTCTCTAGGAGAAAAGTCATAATAATAATCTAATCCTATTTCTCCTAAGGCTACAACTTTGTCATACTGTAGCCATTGTTCTAATATTTTATAATCTTCTTCTTTCATATTTCTAGCTTCGTGAGGGTGAACTCCCACACTGGCATATATAAAATCATATTCTTGTGATAATTTTATACTATCATAAGAAGACTTCATATCTGCACCAACATTTACAACATATTTTATATTATTTTCTTTTAAGCTATTTAAAATTTCATTTCTATCTTCGTCAAATTTTTTATCGTCATAATGTGCATGGGTTTCAAAATACATTTATCTTACCTCCGCCCCACTTTTTATAACATTTTCATTATCTTCAACAGTTATTATTTTTAAATTATTATCGCTATCACTAGCTGCTAAAATCATACCCTCAGATATTTCTCCACAAAGTTTAGCTGGTTTTAAATTAGTAAGGACAACCACTCTTTTACCAACCATTTCTTCTGGAGTGTAATAATTAGCTATACCAGATACTATTTGTATGATTTTATCACCTATTTTAACTTGAGATTTTAAAAGTTTGTTAGATTTTTTTATTTTTTCACATTCTAAAATTTCACCTATTTTAAAATCCATTTTTAAAAAGTCTTCAAATCCGATTTGTTCTTTTTCTTCTATTTTATTGTCTTCTGTTTTATTACTATTTTGCGTATTTTTAGGCTTCATAGCTTCAAGTTCTTCTAATTCTTTTTCTATATCAATTCGTGGGAATATAACATTGCCTTTTGTAATGGCTAAATCTTTTGGTAAAAGTCCAAATGATTTTGTACTGTCCCAACTTTTTAAATCTTCATTATTTATAGATAATTGTTCAAATATAGCTTTAGATGTGTTAGGCATAGCAGGATTAATAAGTATACCTATTATTCTAAGAGATTCTGCCAAAGTATACATAATATTTGCAAGTTTTTGTTTTTTCGTTTCATCTTTAGCCAAAACCCACGGAGTTGTTTCATCTATATATTTATTAACTCGTCTTACTAAGTTCCATATTTCTGTTAATGCATTACTAAATTGCATTTTATCCATATAGTCTTCTACTTTTAAAACTATATCACTACAAAAATCTATTATTTCTTGTTCTAATTTATCATTATTATCTTGAACTTTTGGTAATGTTCCTTCAAAATACTTATCTATCATACCAACTGTACGAGAAAGTAAATTACCAAGGTCATTAGCTAAATCAAAGTTTATTCTTTCTATAAGAGCTTTATTAGTAAAGTTACCATCTTGTCCAAAGGCAACTTCTCTTAATAAGAAATATCTAATAGCGTCTACGCCATATCTATCTACCAAAACTTTAGGGTCAACTACATTTCCTTTAGACTTACTCATTTTACCACCATCTATAAGTAACCAACCGTGACCAAATATTTGTTTTGGTAAAGGCAAGTCCAAAGCCATAAGCATAGCAGGCCAAATAATAGTATGAAATCTAACTATTTCCTTACCTACAACGTGTATATCCGCAGGCCAATATTTTTTAAAGTCACTATCATTATCTGTTCCATATCCAAGGGCAGATATATAATTAGATAAGGCATCTATCCAAACATATACAACGTGTTCTTTATCAAACTCTACTGGTATGCCCCATTTAAAAGAAGTTCTGGACACACATAAATCTTCAAGCCCTGGTCTTAAAAAGTTATTTAACATTTCATTTTTTCTAGATGATGGGCTTATAAAATCTTCATTTTCTTCTATATGTTTAATAAGTCTATCTTGATATTTACTAAGTTTAAAGAAGTAGCTTTCTTCTTTTACTTTGTGTACCTCTCTGCCACAGTCTGGACATTTACCGTCTTTTAGCTGACTTTCTGTAAAAAATGTTTCACAAGGGGTACAGTATAAGCCTTCATAATATCCTTTATATATATCTCCTTTGTCATATAAAGCTTTAAATATTTTTTGAACAGCTTTTATATGTTTTTCATCTGTTGTTCTAATATAATAATCATAATCTATATTTAAAAGGCTCCAAAGTTCTTTTATATGGTTAGTAATATGGTCTACATATTCTTTTGGAGATATTCCTTTTTGTTTTGCAGATTCTTCTATTTTTTGTCCGTGTTCGTCAGAACCTGTTAAGAATTTTACATCATATCCACGCATTTTTTTATATCTAGCCATTGTATCCGTTGCAATAGTACAATAAGAATGACCTATGTGTAAATAATTATTTGTATAATATATTGGTGTTGTTATATAAAATTTTTCTTTATCCATATTAATCCTCCATTTTATATGTTTATATTATTATATATTATTTTTCCATAAAAATCAAAGTTTTATAATATTTTATTATTTTTAATAATTATGTAAAATATATACTTGACATTATTTAATGTAAATGCTATAATTTAGTTATATAGTTAATGACATAACCCATTAACCAATTAACTAGTTAAAGGAGACTTATTTTTGAATGATAATAAACCTATATATCAACAAATTATGGAAATAATTGAAGATGATATTTTAAACGATACTTATAAAGTTGATAGTATTATTATTTCTACAACTCAAATTTCAAAAGTTTTTTCTGTTAATCCTACTACTGCTATAAAAGCAGTTAGTACTCTTACAGATAAAGGTATTTTATATAAAAAAAGGGGAATTGGTATGGCTGTTACACCAGAAGCAAAAGAAATTATATTATTTGAAAGAAAAAACTTATTTTTTAATCACCAACTTCAAGAATTTATATCTACTGCTAATAAGCTAGGAATAGACAAAAAACAATTGGCTGATTTAATTTTAAAATCAAATTTTAAGGAGAGTTAAATAATGATTGAATTAAATAACGTTACAAAAAAATATAAAAATTTTAATGCTTTAAAAAATATTAATTTAAAACTTGACGATTATGGTATATATTGTCTACTTGGAAGAAATGGTGCTGGAAAAACAACATTATTAAAATCAATAGCTGGTTATCAAAACATAACAAATGGTGAAATTTTAATTGATAACAAAAAAATAAGCACCTCTTCTATGGAAACTGGTGTCAGTTATATTCAAAACTTTGCAAAACACTTTAATCTTTCAGTAGAAAGCCTTATTAAAACTGCATATAATTTACAACCTGATTTTGATTATGAGTTTGCTCTTGAAATGATTGAACGTTTTAATTTAGATAAATCAAAAAAATTTAAAAAATTATCATTAGGTATGAAAACAATGATATCTACTATTATTTGTCTTTCTAGTACAAAAAAAGTCATATTACTTGATGAACCTGTTCTAGGATTTGATGCCATTATGCGTTCTGAATTTTATGAGCTACTCTTAGAAAGTTTTGAACGACACCCACGTATTATTATTGTATCTACACATATTATTGATGAAATTTCAAAAACTGTACAAAAACTTATTATTATTGATAATGGTATGATAAAGTTCTATGATAGTATTGATATAATTGACGAAAAAGCTTATAGCGTTACTGGACTAAAAAGTGAAGTGGATAAGATTACTCAATCTCTTAATGTAATAGGAGAAACTTTAGCCGGTAATTTTTCCACTAAGTATATATTAGATGAGCGTATTTTACATAGTCAAAATGTTACTATTCAGTCAATATCATTACAAGATTTCTTTATAAATATAGTTGGTAAAAAAGGAGGTACATTTTAGATGAAACCCATATTTACAGTTATAAAAAGAAATTTTTTAAGTTCATTGGTGGCTTTTATTATTACACTATTTATTATTATTGTGGCAACAACCTCAAAAGACGCTAATATTTCTATAAGTCGAGGTAATTATAGTTGGCTTTATTTAATTATGCTACCTTTTTTTGTAGTTTTTGCTAACTTTAAAAAATTTATAAATCTAAATATTAGTAAAAGCGTTTATTATAAAGGTTCAATAGCTACATATTTTCTATCTTCATTAATAGTATCTTTATTTAATACTATAATACATATAGCTGTTGACCCATTAAATAAAACACAAAATGTTATAAACTTAATGGAGTTATGTGGCTGGTGGAATAACGGTGTTATAATAGCCTTTATTCAACAATTTTTATTCTTATTTTTATGTACAGTATTTTTTCACATTTTGCTTTCTATGCAAAATCATTGGTATGGTTGGATAATAGACATAATTTTAGTATTAATTATTTGTATCTTTATACCTATTGAACCTTTAAGAAATATATTAGTTTCCTTTTTTAAACTTATTATGTTCAATAGTACGGCTTGGTTACATATTTTAGTTTGCATTGTTTTTTCCATACTATTATATTTTATAGGTATATTAATTTTAAAATCAAAATCTATTTAACGGAGTGCTTATGAAAAAATTATATAATTTATTTTTTATTATAACTTTAATATTTACTCTCTCTTATTTAACAGGGTGCTCTAATAAATCTGAAATTGAAATTATAGAAAAAAATTATTCTATATCACCTGATAAAATTAGCCAACTTAATTTAACATTAAAAAATAAAAATATGACTATATCTGAGTCTAAAGATGGTAACATTAATATTAACTATTATGAAACAAGCAAAGAATTTTATAGTATTGAAACAAATGAAGAAAATGCTCTTTTTATAAAAACTTTAAATAATAAAGATATCTCTGATTATTTTGGTATAAATATCTCTAATAATAATTCTATAGAAATAGAGTTACCAAATAACTTAAATATTCCTATAAACATATCAAATTCTAATAATAATGTTATAATATCTAATATGAATTTTTCAAGTCTAAATATAGATATAAATAATGGTAATATTGTTTTAGAAGATATTTCTATTAATAATGATTTGACTTTAAATAGTAAAAATGGTAATATAGATGCAACATTAATAGGCTCTTATGAGGATTTTTCTATTACGTCTAAAGCCAGTAAAGGCAAGAATAATTTACCAGAAAGTAAACCTAATGGCAGCATTAACTTAAACGTTAATTCTAATAATGGTAATATTAATATTGATTTTAAATCTAATTAAATATAGTAGTTGGTGATAATATGAAAGTATGCAAAAATTGTAATGAAATCGTTGAGGATAGTGAGGTTTTATGCAAAAATTGCTTAAATACAACATTTGAAAATTATGATGATTATAAAAATTATTCATTAAATCAAATAACAAAAAATGATACTAAAAAAACAATATTAAAAATCTTATTTTGGATTATTTATTTTTCTATATTAATATTATCTTTATTTATAAGTTATAAAAACAATAAACTAGATTTTAATTTAATATTTCTTACCATACTATTATTTATTTTTAGTTTTGTATCAATTGTCTTTACTGAAGAATTATGTAAACTAAAATATATTTTTGTTATTGATTCTGATAGTATAAATATATCTGAGATATATTTATATTTTATTAAATTTTTAGGATTTGCTACTTACATATATTTAATTTTTAATCTTTTAAAATAGCCTATATTAAATAGGCTATTTTTATCTATATTCATTCATTGCCATATATTGAATAGAATTTATTCTACTTAACTTTTTTAATGCCATTCTATAAAAAATTCTTGTATCTTGTGGTGGCAGGTCATCTACTATTTTGCATAATTTATCATAACTTTTTATTTCTTCTTCTATGGCTAAAAATAAGCCTGTTTTTAAAGGTATATTTGTATTTATAGATATAGATTTAGGACTAAATTCTTCTTTATTTATATCTTTATAATATGATTTTAAATGGTTACATTCTGCCACACATTCATCACTTATATATTTTAATCTATCTCTATACATATTTATACTACATTTATTAGCAAGTTGATTATAAAATTTATTAGCATTAGTTTCATCTTGTATAAGTTCTTCTATATATTTACATACTGTCTCTTTTTCTTTTGGTTCTTCAACCATTGTTATATTTTTTCTATTTTTTTCTATATTTTCTTGTATTTCTTGATTTATTTTCTCAAGTTCTTCCTCTGTTAAAGGTGTTAAAGTAACATCTGATGGTACATTATTAGGCTGATTATTAAAATTTTGATTATTGTTTATCATAGGATTAAAATTCATAGGATTATTATTTATCATATTGTTAAATCCTAATCTATTATTATTTTGTACATTATTAAACATAAAATTATTATTTCTATAATACCTATTTTGAAAATTATTAAATGGATTATTAAAAAATAAAGGCATAATATACCTCCTAAATATTATCTTATATATATTATATTATCCTTTTTTTAGTTTGACACTAATTTATAAATACTGTTGTGCCTTTTTCTATATTGTCATATAACCATTTTATGTCATCTATATTCATACGTACACATCCATTGGAGCATCTTTGTCCTATTGTATCATCTATTACGTTTTTATTTTTATCCATAGCTACTGAGTGATAAAGATATGACTCATTAAACCTAAGCCAATACATACCTCCACTTCCCAATCTTTCACTATAAAACCATTCACCTTTTTCTCCTATTTTAAAAATTCCTCTAGTTGTTGGAGATTCATTTATACCTGTGCCACAAGGGATTGTTTTTATGACTTTCCAGTTTTCAAGCTCCCCTTTTAATATGTATGTAAGCTGTCTATATATATCTGTAAAAATAAGATACTCTGTTTCACTATCTATTCCTAAATAATTTATGTATGCCTCTATTTCTATATCTTTTAAATATTCTGTATTAGCTATTGGTGTTTCTGGTATGTATAAGTCATCTCTAGTTACCTACCCTTTTATGTTTAACTTTTCATTTTTTATATAATATATTTTTTTACTTTTATCTTTTAATATTTCAACATTTACTCCTTTTTCAATAGTTGTTAAAATATTTTTTAATTCTTCGTCTAAATATACATTGCAATCTTCATTTATAGTGGCTATGACAGGTGATGGTACCATTTTTTGTTTTATATTAAATATATCTTCTGCTAATGTTATGTAATATTTATAATATAAAAAAATAAATACACCTATCATAATACATAAAACAAATACTATTTTATATACTTTTTTCACCCTATTATCCTCCTTTTTACTATTACATAATATGTATATTAATAATTGTTATATTTTATTAACTTTGTCATTAATAGTTATAATTAATACCTTATTATATTAATCTTGCTAATCTTACACTAATCAATTATAATTAAAGTATAAATATTATAAAATTACTTAAAAAAATTAACTAAAAAATTATTAACAAATTAACATAAATAATAAAATATATAAAGATATTTTTAAATATAAGTTATTATTCATATATATTTTTTAAAACTTTTTCATTTACTTTTGTATCTATAATATATATTATATTGTTTTAGGAGGTTTTGTTATGAAAAAATTTTTTAAAATTATTTTTACTTTAATATTTATTTTATGTGTAACTGGCTGTTCTTCATCTAATAAAAATGATACATTTTTATACGAAAATAAACCACTTGGATTTTCTATGGAATTGCCATCTGTCATAGAAGAAAAATATTATATTGAAGAAGAATCTCTTAATGTTGATGGTGAAATAATAAACTCTATTTATGTTAAATATAAAGGTGAAGAAAATGATACCAATATTGTTACATTTGAAGAAATGAGCCAAGATTATTGGGAAAAAATGCAACAAGAAGAAGGACCAAAACCTATAGAGTTAAAAAAATCTGAAAATAACAGAGTAGTTGTAATGTATCCTTTACAATCAAATCCTTTTGAGGTTGGTACTGATGATTATAATACAATAAATGAATTTCAAGAACAAAGTAGCTGTATTGTTGAAACATTTAAGTTTAATTAAATTTATAATAAAAAGCTAAGGTTATGCCTTAGCTTTTTATTATAATTCATAAAATTTAGAAAATAGTTTATAACAATCATAATTGTCCTTTACAGAACCTAACTCTCTTATTGAATGCATACCAAGTATACATACACCAAAATCTATAACAGTTGTATTAAACTGACTAGCTAACATAGCTCCTATTGTACTACCACCAATTACATCTGAGTGATTTACAAATTTTTGATATTCTATTCCTGCCTCTTTACAAAGTCTATCAAATATACCAGCACATACACCTGTTGTACTATATTTTTGGCTAGAAGAATATTTAAGACAAACTCCCTTATTTAAAACTGGCTGATTTGTTATATCGTGTTTGTCTACATAATTAGGGTGCAATCCGTGGGCTAAATCTGCCGATATAAATACAGATTTTTCTGCCATACTATAAAAACTTTCTTCATTATTAAATAAGCTTATACACAATCTTCTTAATGTATCTCTAAGTAATGCACCATCTGCTCCTTGTCCTGTATGGCTACCTACTTCTTCATTATCTGCAAGGTATAAGACTTTTATTCCCGTATAATTATTAGCATTTGAATAATTTAAAAATGCTTCTAAAGAATTATAAACCATCATTAAATCATCTAATCTTGAACAAGATATAAATTCTTCGTTTAATCCTATTAGGCTTCCCTTTTCTGCTTCATATAAAAACAGTTCATAATCTAAAATATTATCTTTATCAACATTTATTTCATTAGCTATAAGCTCATATATATATCCTTTTTCATTAAAATCTTGACCAGTTAAAGATACTAATGGTAGCATTTCTTTTTGTTTAGAATACTTATGTCCATTATTTATTTCTCTATTCAAATGTATAGCTAAATTAGGTATAATAGCAATTGGTCTTTTAAAGTCTATCGTCTGTGTTTTAGGGTTAAACACATCTTCACCTTTTAATATAACACGACCACATATAGATAATGGTCTGTCAAGCCACGTACTTAAAATCATTCCTCCATAGCCTTCTGTATTAAGTTTTAAATAATTATTAGAAACTTTTATTTCACAATTTGGCTTTATAACAAAGCTAGGAGAATCTGTATGAGAGGCTATCATTTTAAATCCTGTTTTATTAGGTTGTTTGCCTATGATAAATGCTATTAAAGTTGAGCCATTTCTTGTAATATAGTATTTACCATTTTCTTTAAGCTCCCATTTTTCAATATTATTTAAACATATAAATCCATTTTCTTCTAACTTATTTTTAGAGTTTTCTACTGCCAAAAACGAACAAGGACTATTTTGTAAAAAATCAATCATTTTTTTTGCATATTGCTTTTCCATATAAACCCACCTTTATAAACTTAAATTATATTATAACTTATTTTACAATATATTTTTTATTTTGTACATAAAATTTTATTATAAAATTATACTATATTAAACCTATTATTTTTCTTCGATAATATGGTAATTTTATAAATTCCCACGATTTAAAACAAAAAGTAAGTTTATAAATTTTATTTTGAACAATAAAGTCATAGCTTAATTGAAATTAATAAAAAGGTTATAGATAAAGTCTATAACCTTTTTATTTTTTTATTTTATATTGTTAATGATGAAGTATCTTTGCTGTTGTCTTGATGTTCTTCTTTGTTTTTTTCTTTATCAAAGATTTGTTTTTTAACAATATATCCTATTATTATTGCTATTAATATTAATAATAATATTAT
>CALWOZ010000038.1 GCA_944383305.1 uncultured Clostridia bacterium
TACTAATCTTCAAAGAAAAGAACAAGGAGAAACAATGTTTGAAATGATATTAAGAAAATTAGACATAAAATATACAAAAACAAGAATAGCTACACCAAGACATAATGGAAAGGTGGAACGCCAACATAGACAAGATAGTGAGAGATTTTATAAGTACTTAAAAATGTTTAATTTAGAAGATGGACGAAAACAATTAGCTAAATATCAAGTTAAATCAAACAATTATATAAAAACTTGTTTAGGTTTTAAATCACCTAATCAAGTAGTAGAACAATATCTTATCTTTGTTAAAAAATCTTTTAAGTGCAACCTATGTTTGACACTTTAACATTTATATAGTTATTATAAAAATAATATATAGTAAAATATAATATAACCTTGTAAAATTTTAATAAATACTTTATAATATAAGTATATAATTTATAAAGGGGGTTAATTATGTTAATTTGTAAAGTAGTAAGAGAAGTTGCAACTGGTAATGTATATAAAACTATATTTCCACAGGCTATAAAATACTTTGGTGTTACTAATAATCCTATGGCAGTTCAAAAAACAACAAATGAAAAAGCTACTGGAACATATAGAATAAGTATTAGAACTTTAGATAGAAAAGAATATCATTTAACAGATGAAAGCTTTAATTATAATGCAGTATGTTTATTAGCAGAGCTTGTAGAGGCTAAAATGGGACTTAGAGCTTTAAAAGATAGACATATGAAAGTGATAGAAAAGTTAGATGAGGCAGATAGGTTATTTTTTACAGATATTAAAGAAAAGGCAGTAATGATACACTCAGAAAAGCTTAACAATACTTTAAAGCAGATAGTTAAAATATTAAGCTAAAATTTATATAGATATAATTAAGCTAAACTACTAAAGTAGTTTAGCTTAATTATGCTTTCTAAAAAAATTATAAACGGATTCTGCAGACTTTTTATTCATTGTATCCACTTCTAAAAGCTGTTCTATTTCAGCTTGTTTTATTTTATCAATAGAACCAAAATGTTTTAACAATGCTTTTTTTCGCTTTTCTCCTACACCATCTATATCGTCTAATACAGAACGTATAACTGCTTTTTCTCGAGCTTTTCTGTGAAATTCTATTGCAAATCTGTGTACTTCATCTTGTATTCTTGTAATAAGTTTAAACCCTTCAGAAGTTTTCTTTAATTCTATTTCTTTGTTATTAAACAATAAACCTCTAGTTCTATGGTTATTATCTTTTACCATTCCACATATTAGTACATTTATTCCCAGTTCATCTAAAACTTTTGAAACAGCACTTATTTGACCTTTACCACCGTCTAAAAATATAATATCAGGCATTTTATTAAATTTACCATCTATATATTTTTCTTGTGTTTCTTTTATATACCTTAAAAATCTTCTTCTAATGATTTCTTGCATACTTGCATAGTCATTAGGACCATTTACATATTTTATTTTAAATTTTCTATAATCCGTTCTTAATGGTTTACCGTCTTCAAAGACAACCATAGAACCAACAGATTCTATACCTTGTGTATTAGATATATCGTATGATTCGATTCTTTTAAGATATTTTTTTATGTTAAGAGCGTTAGATATTTCTTCTAATGCACCAATAGTTTTTTGTTGTTCTTTTTTTATTCTATCTGCAAATCTTTCTAAACTTATTAGAGCATTTTGATATGCCATTTCTACAAGTTTAAGTTTTTCTCCTTTTTTAGGTGTTGTAATAGTAACTTTTAGTTCTTTTATAGAAGATAACCATTGTTCAATAATATCTTTATCTTCTATTTCTTCTTGTAAAATTATTTCCTTAGGGATAAATGGAGTTCCACTATAAAATTGCTTAATAAAATCTTCCATAAGTTCATTTCTTGTCATATGTTCTACATTATTTAGCATAAAGTGCTCTCTACCTACAATTTTACCACCTCTGACAAAAAATATTTGAAACATAGCCTCATAGTCTGCTCTAGCAAAAGCTATTATATCTCTGTCGTTAGTTTCTGTATTTTCAACTAATTGATTTTCTTCTAATTTTTTTATATCAAAAATTTTATCTCTTATTTCCATAGCCTTTTCAAATTCTAAATCATCTGAAAATTTTAGCATTTGTTCTTCTAGTTCTTTTAATATTTCTGTGTGTTTTCCATTAAAAAAGTCTATAATTTTATTAATCATTTGATTATATTCTTTTTCATCTATGTTATAATTACAAGGTGCTTTACATTTACCTATATGATAATTAAGACAAGGGCGTTGTTTTCCTAAATCTCTAGGAAATTTTAAATGACAAGTTCTTATAGGAAAAATACTATGGATAAGTTCTACACTATTTTTTAATATAAGGCTATTAGTAAAAGGTCCAAAATATTTTGCTTTATCATTTTTATGTTTTCTTGTTATAAAAACTCGAGGGAACATTTCATTAGTAGTTATTTTTATATAAGGATATGTTTTATCATCTTTTAAACGTATATTATATTTAGGTTCATATTTTTTTATAAGGTTATTTTCTAAAATTAAAGCTTCTACTTCTGTATTAGTAACTATATATTCAAATCTTACAATTTTTTTGACCATACTTAGAACTTTAACAGAATTTTGACCATTATTCCTAAAATATTGTCTTACTCTATTTTTTAAAATTTTAGCCTTACCTACGTATATTATAATATCATCTTTGTCAAACATTAAATAAACACCTGGAGATTTAGGTATTTTTTTTAGTTCTTCTTCTATATTAAACAAAGTTTAGCCTCCTTATTATATAATTTAATAATAAACCCTTACAATTTGTAAGGGCTTAAAAATTATAGACTATTATTATTTTTATATTTATTAAAATTTTATTTAATATACATTTATTTTAAATATTATAACAATAAATTTTATAATAAATATAATTAAATAAAAATATAGTATAATAATCTTTTATTAAATTAAATTATTCAAACAAATATCCTTTTAAAAAAATATATTTCCCTTAAAAATATTAAAAATATTATAACATATTAATAATATTTTTAAAATAATCAAATAAAGTAATATTTATAAATCAAGCTCATATATTAAATAAAAACATAGAAGGAGATTTTATGAGCAAAAATACAATTATAAAAGGTGCATTAATATTAACATTAGCTAACATTATAACACGGATTTTAGGATTTGTATATAGGATATATATGTCTAATTTAATAGGGGCAGAAGGAATGGGATTATATCAACTTATAATGCCTGTATATACGATACTGATATAATAAGACATAGTCAAATATAATTAAAGTTAATTAGTATTAAAATTAGAAAAAGTATATAGGTAATAAATAATAAACCAATTTATATAATTTTAATAACTTAAACTTTAAAATTGGACAAGTTTTTATAAATAAAATATAATTTTATAAAATTATAAAGTAGTTAAATTATTTTATATAATATAGTCATAGATTTTTATGTAAAAAACATTAAATACAATAAGTATTATTGTATATTAAATATAGTTATTTTTAATCTTTTTAAAGAGAGTCTATATCTTTATATATAGTAAGTAGAAACTTTTCTATAGCTTTTGTAAAAACTTGATATTTTTTCCATACAAGGCTCATCTTAGGCATAATTTGTACAGAAAGAGGACGTAAACATAGGTTACTATCTCCAGTAACATTAATAATTTTATCAAAACAAATAGCATACCCAATACCTTCATCTACCATTAATGACCCATTAAATAATAGATTATAAGTAGCAACTATATTAAGTTGTTTTTGGTCACAATCAAATAGTTGTGTTAATTCGTAATCACTAAGAGTTTGTCTTGAAACAATAAGAGGCTTATCAAATAAATCTTTAGGGGTTATAACCTTTAAATTTGCAAGAACATCATCTTTACGCATCATTACAACAAACCTATCCACAGATGGTAACACTAAATAATCATATTTTGATTTATCAATCTCTCCAAATAATAATGCAAAATCAATAAGTCCTTTTTCTAATTCTTCTAAAACAGTAATTTTATCACCACTTATAATATGAAAATGTATTGATGGATGTTCAGATTGTAATTTTTTTGCTGCTTTTGCAATATGACGAATTCCTTCTGTTTCTCCAGCTCCAATAAAAATATCTCCACCAATTGTTTCATCAGATAGAGAGATTTCTTCTTTTGTTTTATTTACAAGTTTAGTAATCTCCTCTGCGCGTTTACGAAATAGCATTCCTTCTTCTGTTAAAGTTATTTTTTTGTTGGTACGAATAAAGAGTTGTTTGCCTAATTCTTCTTCTAAGGCTTTTATTTGTCTAGATAGTGTAGGTTGTGAAAGATGTAAAGATTTAGCTGCTGAAGAGATACTTTGTTCTCTAGCAATGGCTAAAAAGTATTGTAAAATACGAAATTCCATATGTAACCTTCCTTTCTAATTAAATATTATATCAGGTATATATATGCTTGTAAAGCATAGCTATGTATCCAATATAGGTATTTGTTATTATATTATTCTAATGTTAAAATAATATTAAAGTTAAATATTTAAAATTAAAAATTATAGATAAATAAAATTATTAGTGCTATCAATATATAAAGTATTTAGTATTAAAAGTTATTAAACATAAACAAATAATATAGAAAGGAGACAGTAATATGAATAAAACAACCTATATTAAAGAATTTGGTGAAATTAAAAATGAACTTTTAACTGGTGAACGTGCACTTTTTAAAAGTCATAATTTGAATATTTATAATACAATTTTTGAAAAAGGGGAATCTCCTTTAAAAGAAAGTCAGGATATTAAATTATTTGGGAGTATGTTTAAGTGGAAATATCCTCTTTGGTATACAAAAAATATAACTGTAAAAGACTGTGTATGGTTTGAAATGGGAAGAGCAGGTGTCTGGTATTCAGATTATATTACTGTACAAGATAGTGCAATTGAAGCACCTAAAAATTTTCGTAAATGTAATAATATAACTTTACAAAACGTATCTTTATCTAATGCACAAGAAACATTGTGGCATTGTAATAATGTTAATATGGAAAACGTTGTTGCTAAAGGGGATTATTTTGGTATGAATAGTCAAAATATGTTGATTAAAGATTTAACACTTTATGGAGATTATTCATTTGATGGTGTTAAAAATTTAGAAATTTATAATTCTAAATTACTTTCAAAAGATGCCTTTTGGAATAGTGAAAATGTAACTGTATATAATTCCTTTATTTCTGGAGAATATTTAGGTTGGAATGCAAAAAATCTAACTCTTATTAATTGTGTAGTAGAAAGCTTACAAGGTATGTGTTATATAGACAATCTTGTAATGAAAAATTGTAAATTACTTAACACTACACTTGCTTTTGAATACTCAACAGTAAATGTTGAAATTGATGGATTTTTAGATAGTATTATAAACCCTATAAGTGGAGTTATTTCTGCAAATTCAATTGGTCAACTTATAATGGAAGAAGATAAAATAGATATTAGTAAAACAAAAATCATTTATAAATAGTAAATTTAATGTAAAATTATAAAATATTTTATATATAATTGGTTTTAAAATAAGGAGGTATAAAATATGAACTATAATTTTGATACACCAATTAATAGAAGAAATACTTATTCTCTTAAATGGGACGTAGAAGAAAATGTGCTTCCTATGTGGGTAGCCGATATGGATTTTCAAATATCTAATGAAATTAAAAAAGCTATTTTAGATAGAGCAGAAAATGGAGTTTTTGGTTATAATATAATTCCAGATGAATGGTATAAAGCATATATTTTATGGTGGGAAAAAAGACATAATTTTTTATTGGAGAAAGATTGGCTTATTTTTTGTACTGGAGTTGTACCTGCTATTTCTAGTATTGTACGTAAACTTACTACACCAGCAGAAAAAGTATTAGTGCAAACACCAACTTATAATATTTTTTTTAATTCTATACAGAATAACGGTCGTCAAGTGTTAGAAAATAATTTAAAATATGATGGGAATAATTATTATGTTGATTTTGAGGATTTAGAAGATAAGCTAAAAGACCCTCAAACAACATTAATGATTTTATGTAATCCACATAATCCTATTGGTAAAATTTGGGATAAGGAAACACTTGCTAAAATAGGTACATTGGCTAAAAAATACAATGTTACAGTAATTTCAGATGAAATTCATTGTGATTTAACTGACATAGGCTATAAATACACACCATTTGCATCTGTGTCACAAGAGTGTAGAGATAACAGTATTACTTGTATTGCACCTACAAAAGCATTTAATATAGCAGGATTACAAACAGCAGCAGTTTCAATTCCTAATCCAGTTTTACGTCATAAGGTTTGGCGAGGTCTAAATACTGACGAGGTGGCAGAGCCTAATACTTTTGCAGTAGATGCAACTATTGCTGCCTATACTAAAGGTGAGATATGGTTAGACTCATTAAGAGAGTATATACAAAAAAATAAAGAATTTACAACTGAATATATAAGAGATAATATTAAAAATATAAAGGTTGTTCCATCTAAAGCTACATATCTTTTATGGTTAGACTGTACTAAAATAGCTGGAGAAGTTTCAGAACTTAACATATTTATTAAAGAAAAGACTGGACTTTATCTTTCAGAAGGAAGTCAATTTGGAGGAAATGGAAAACATTTTTTAAGAATGAATATTGCTTGTCCTCGTTCTATTTTAAAAGATGGATTAGAACGATTAAAAAATGGTTTAGCTGAATATGAAAAAATTGTTTTAAAAAAATCTAAAAAATAAAAGGAGAAATTTATGAATATATTAATTTTAAATGTTGTCCATAAAATAGATGAAAATAAGACAGATATGATTGATGCCTTTATAGAGGGAGCAAAGGAAAGCAATAATATTACTACAGTTTCAATATATGAAAAAAGTTTTGTTAAATATTTAGCTTGTAACAATTGTAATAATAAAGAAAGTATAAATTCTATCCAACCATATGATATACAAGAAATTTATAATATTATACGAGAAACAGAAATAATTATATTAGATTTATCAGTTTATAACCATAATTTTAGTGAACAATTACAATATATTATAGATTTTATTTATCCATTAGATAGACCAAAGTTAAAAAAAGTTAGGTTATTTATTCCACTATCTAGTGATGAGATATATAAAGAGGTTATTTATAACTATGAAAAATCTTTTTTAGAATATTTAAAACTTGAAAATATGGGTATCTTTACATCATATTATATGCAAAATAAATTAGATATTAAAAGAAGCCAATTAGTGCAATTTGGTCGTTCATTAAAAGATAAAATAGATTTACAAAGTTTCTTATTATATATGAATAGTGGTAAAGAGGTTATAGCTGGTTCAGATATACACCAATATATGAGTAAACTTGCACAAGAGGCAATTAGTATAACTTTAGAACTAAATTCAAGTTATCATACACCAGAAGAGATTTGTAACATTTTTTTAAAACTAACAAACAAACCAGTTGGAGAAAATTTTACATTATTCCCTCCATTTTATACGGATTGTGGTAAAAATTTAACCATTGGAAACAATGTATTTATTAATAGTGGTTGTAAAATACAAGACCAAGGTGGAGTTGTTATTGGTGATGGTACACTAATTGGACATAATGTAGTTTTAGCAACATTAAATCACCAGTTTGAACCATCATCACGAGGTAATATATATCCACGACCTATTTATATTGGAAAAAATGTTTGGATTGGCTCTAATTCAACAATTTTGCCTGGTGTTACTATTGGAGATGGAGCAATTATAGCAGCAGGTGCAGTTGTTTCTAAAGATGTACCTGAAAATACAGTTGTTGGTGGTGTGCCTGCTAAAGTTATAAAGAAAATATAAAATATATAAAAGGAGTGAGAGATTATATTATGAAAGTAACATTAAATAATGGTGTAGATATGCCAGTAATTGGACTTGGAACAGTAGGCTTACAAGGAAAAGATGGTGAAAAGTCTATATTAACGGCAATTGAGTTAGGATATCGTATGATAGATACAGCTCAAATGTATGGTAATGAAAAGGAGGTAGGTAATGCAATATTGCAATCTGGTATAAATAGAGAAGAATTATTTATAACAACAAAAATTCATAGCCCTAGTAATAGTTATGAAAAGGCTAAAGTTGCAATTGAAAAATCCTTAGAAAATCTTAAACTAGATTATATTGACTTGTTTCTTGTTCACGAACCATATAGTCAATCTCTTGAAATGTATGGTGCTTTGACAGAGGCATATAGAGATAAAAAAATACGTGCAATAGGGATATCTAATTTTAATCAAAGACGTTTAGACGAGTTTTTAAGAACTTGTGAAGTTATACCAGCTGTAAATCAAATTGAATCTCACGTTTTTTATCCACAATTAAATTTAAAAGAATATTTAAAAAACAAAGGAATACAAACACAAGCTTGGGCTCCTTTAGCAGGTGGAAATAAAAGTGTTGAAAAACAAGAAATACTTAAAAAAATAGGGGAAAAATATAATAAAATACCTAGTCAAGTAGCACTACGATATTTAATTCAAAATGAAATTGTAGTTATTCCAAAATCTTCAAAAAAAGAACATTTAAAACAAAATATAAATATATTTGACTTTGAACTAAGTATAAAAGATTTAGAAAGTATTAAAAGTTTAGATAGTGGAAAAACACTATATGAATGGACTAATCATTGGCAGTAATATTAAAAAATTATTTATTACATTTTATAAAATTTAAAATTACAATTTTTAGGAGGAAATTATTATGTTAGGAAATTTTAGTTATTGTAACCCAACTCGTTTATATTTTGGAGAAGATGCTTTAAATAATTTAAGTTTAGAACTTAATAAATATGGTAAAAATGTATTGTTAGTTTATGGGAGAGATTCTATTAAAAAGATTGGTTTATATGAACAAGTTATTTCTATTTTAAAAAATTGTGAAAAAACAATTTTTGAATTACCAAATGTTATGCCTAATCCTACGGTAGAAAAACTTTATGAAGGCTGTAAAATAGCTAAAGACAATAATATTGATTTAATTTTATCTGTAGGTGGTGGTTCTTGTTGCGATTATTCAAAAGCACTATCTGTTTCTGCTTGGTGTGAAGAAGACCCTTGGGAAAAATATTATATTAGAATGGAAGATGTAGATAATAAAATTATTCCAGTGGGATGTGTTCTTACAATGGTTGGAACAGGAAGTGAAATGAATGGTGGAGCAGTTATTACAAATCATAAAAGTAAGCTAAAAATAGGACACGTATTTGGTGATGAAGTTTTTCCTAAGTTTTCTATTATGAATCCTAAATGGACTTATAGCTTACCTAAATATCAAATGATTGCTGGCTTTTATGATACATTAAATCATATTACTGAACAATATTTTTCTGATAATGATGATTGTACTTCAGATTATATTATGGAAGGATTAATGAGGTCATTAATACATAGTTCTAAAATAGCTATAAATGACCCTGAGAATTATGAAGCACGTAGTAACATTATGTGGACTGCAACTTGGGCATTAAATACTTTAGTATCAAAAGGTAAATCAACCGATTGGATGGTACATATGATAGGACAATCAATAGGTGCTTATACAGATGCAACACACGGTATGACTCTTTCAGCTATATCTATGGCATATTACAGATATATATATAAATATGGTTTACAAAAATTTAAAAGATTTGCAATAAATGTATGGAATGTAAATCCGGATACAAAAACTGACGAAGAAATTGCACTAGAGGGTTTATTAGCTATGGAAAATTGGATGAAAGAGATTGGTTTAGTTATGAACATAACAGAGCTTGGTGTAACTGAGGATATGATACAAGATATTGCAAATAGTACAATTATATTAGATGGAGGTTATAAAAAATTAAACTCTGAAGATATTGTTAAAATTTTAAAAGAAAGTATGTAATAGGCTTTAAAATATAAATTTTGATAAGGCATAAACAGATTAGCTTTATAAGAGCAATTTAAAATTTTATTTATAAGTTGTTTATATAATTAAATAAAATGGAGGTTTAATTTTGTGTTATATATTAAATAAAATGATATTTTATATGATAAGTAATGTATTTGATATTTCAAATTGTTTATTATTTAAAAGTATTTATAAAATGGGAAAATTTGTTATGAAAAAATATATTTTATTTTTGCTATCAGTGATTATAATTTGTAGCTTAATAGGGTGTATTAATTTTTCTACTTCTAACAATAGTCCAATAAATAATAATGATGCTTTTATTATATCAAAATTAGAAGAAAATGATACACAATTGGAAAACGATAATTCAAATATGAAAACGGAAGAAAAAACTATGAATATTTTAATAGGAAATAAAAAATTTATTGCAACATTAGATAATAGCAAAACCGTAGATGAATTACTTGAAATATTACCTATGGATATTTCTATGTCAGAATTAAATGGAAATGAAAAGTACTATTATCTCCCTAAAAATTTAACAACTAATAGCTATAAACCGAAAGAAATTCGTAAAGGAGATATTATGCTATATGGTAATAACTGTTTAGTTATATTTTATAAAACATTTCCTAATTCATATAATTATACTTATATTGGACATATTGATGATGTGACAGATTTGACAGAAACTATTGGTTTAGGTGATGTGAAAGTAAAAATTGAATAAAAATTTAATGGTATGGTTAAATCCATACCATTTTTATTAATTTCAATTAGTTTATTTTAATACAAGGTATCAAAAAATTGATTTATGCCAAATATAGATAAAATATTAAGAATACCCATATAAAAGAAGAAAAATAACAGAGATATATTATATCTCTTATATATGTTAATATATGCTATATATCTATTAAATGATAAAAATATTTATAATTTTAAAAATTATTTTTTATTTTATAAAAACGTTTCTAATAATGATATTAATTTTTTAATATCATTTGTATCAAATGTTTCTAATAAATCAAGTACACGTTTTTCTTTTTCAGAAATTAAAGATTTTTCATAACCAAACAAGAGGAAATCTATTGAAGTATTTAATTCTTTTGAAATAGCAATTAATGTATTTAAGGAGGGAGATTGAAAGGCATTTTCTATTTTTGTGTACGTGCTTAAAGCAATATCAATTTTTTCAGAAAAACTTTCTTGAGTATAGTTTAAAGATTTTCTTTTCGATTTAATTCGTAACGATAATTGTCTTAACTCTTTGTGTGTCAATTTATTCAACTCCAATGTTATATTTTTTTAATTTTATATTTCATAATAAATAATTATAATTCCTTAATATAGAAATATATTGCTAAAAATAAGAAATAGAATTATAATAGTATATATAATTATATTTTATAGGGGTGAAGATTATGAAAGAAAAAACTTGCTTTTTTACTGGACATAGAAATATAGCGAAAAAAGACTATGAAAAAATTTATCAACTAACCAAAAACTCTATATTATTTAGAATAGTTAATAATGATATTAAATATTTTAAGGTTGGGGGAGCAAGAGGATTTGATATGATAGCATCTTTGGCGATTATAGAATTAAAAAAGGAATTTAAAGATATAAAGTTAATTCTAATTTTACCTTGTAAAAATCAAATGAATAATTGGTGTAAAAATGATAAGGATTTATATAATATAGTATTACAAAATGCAGACGAAATTATTTATGTATCAGAAAATTATACTAAAGATTGTATGTTAAAAAGAAATGATAAACTTTTAGAAGATAGTATGCTTTGTATTTGTTATTTAAGAAAAAGCGCAAAAATGGGTGGAACATTTTATACAGTAAATAGAGCAGAAAAACAAAACATTAAAATTTATAATATAAATAATATAATAGAAATAAAGTAATTTTTACTTTTTAAAATAGAAATATTAATAAATTTAATGTTATGTAAAAGCATTTTAATACTATCATAATTTACCTATTAATTTTAATGAAAAATAAATATGAAAACTTAGAATAAGATTTATCTTATAACTGAAAACTATAATAAGGTGATTGTAATGAAGAATATGGAAATTGTTCTATATTAAGAAAAGTTACTAAATAATGTATATTTCTATCTATAAAGGTATAATAGATATAAAAAGGGCGACTTTGATTTTTTATTTCAAAATCGCCGTTAGATTTTGCATTTAATTTAGTCAAGTTGTATAAATACAATCAATTTAATATACAACAACTAATGCATATTCCAAAGTATTTTTAGTAATTTTAAATTGAAGTTTGATTGTATTTTTAGGTTTTAGTATCTCATTTTCAATACTCTAAACAATAGCATCTGAATATGGTAAATTTATCAAAATTATATAAAGTACCTTCAAAAATGTTGTAACTTGCTCTGTCTAAAATAATCTCCCAAAGTTTTTATTGTTACAATTATTCGTTGTTTTTCAATAAGTGCTGCGGTTATGGAATGAGTACATACTCATAAATTTTTCAATTTTCTTATTTTGAGTTGGCAACTCAAAATTATCATCTAAATGAAATGTCTTATTTTCTCTTCTAAGTTACATAATATCCTCATTTCTATGACTGTTTTCAACCACTTTAACTTATAATCAGTAGGAAATAATATATCATCAAGCATATAAAGGGAGTATAATGATAGTTTGAATCATATAATCACGTTCTTGATTTAATATTGAATATACAATTTAAAATATAAAATGGAAATACTTGTTGTGGAGTAGATTAAATCCTTCTGTTTTTAATTTTTTATTAAATCAATAACTTTTTTAATTTCTTTTGTGTCTATTTTATAATCTTCCAATATATTTTATATACTATAAAAGATGTAAGTAAGTTTTATTTTTGTTGGTATTAAAAAATTTTTTTAATTTATATATGATACAATAAGTTTACAATTTTATACAATTAAAGTATTAAATGAAAAATACTCCTTTGTAAAGTTTGTACAAGAATAATTTATAGTATGAAAAATATAAATGAGTTTTTAATTATTTATACTAAAATAGAACTTAATTAGTAAATTAATTTTTTTGATGCTTTTTTTCAAAAATAAAGTCATAGCGTATTATTTTATTAAATTATTTATTTCTTCAATTGTAGGCATAACTTTTATAGCGCCTTTTCTAGTTGTTATTATAGCAGCTGCAGCATTTGAAATGATTAACATATTAGTTAGATTTTCCTTTGTAAGATTATCTAATCCATTATCTAACACATAGTTTATAACAGAGGCCATAAAAGTATCTCCTGCACCAGTTGTTTCTATTGTGTTAGGCATAAGAAAAGGGGATGCAAAAACATTAATATTATTATAAAAAGCATAGCTACCATTTTTACCCATTGTAACAACAATAAGTTTTATATTATATTTATTTTTTATAATAGATACACCTTTTTCTATGTCTTTCTCATTAGTTAAAAACTCTAGCTCTTCTTCAGATATTTTTAAAATATCACAATAACTAAGACCAAAATTTATTTTTTCTTTAGCATCCGATAAACTTTCCCATAAAGGAGGTCTTAAGTTAGGGTCAAAAGTTATTAATAAGTTATTTGATTTAGCAATATCTAAGGCTTTTTTTGTAGCTAAAAAACAAGTTTTATTTGTCATAGATAATGTGCCAAAATGAAATATTTTATAATTTTTTATTAAATTTTCATTTATTTCATCTTCGTTTAACATACAATCAGCACCAAGTGTTCTGTAAAATGAAAAATCTCTATCTCCATCAGCCATTGTATGTACAAAAGCAAGAGTAGTATTAAAATTTTTGTCTATAATAAGACCTTTTGTATCGATACCAATGTTTTCTATTGTTAGTTTTAGTATATTACCAAATTGGTCATTACCAATTTTACCTATAAATCCAGTTTTTTTACCATAATTTGATAACATAGCTAAAACATTACAAGGTGCACCTCCTGGATTGGCTTCAAAAATTTTGTTGCCTTGTTTACTAAATCCATTATCTGTAAAATCAATTAAAAGTTCTCCTAAAGCTATAACATCATTTTTCATAAAATTACTCCTTTCTAATCATTTGTAGATTTTCTAAATATGATTTTTGTATCAACATAAGTTGTTGTAAATGGTAAGTTATTATTTTTAATACGATTTAAAATAATATTAGAAGCTATTATACCCATATCACTAGCAGGGATACTAATAGTTGTTAAACTAGGGTCTATTATTTTAGATTCTAAAGAATTATCAAAGCCACATACAAGAGCATCTTTAGGCACGTTGTAGCTTAAAGTTTTTAAGGCATTTATGACATCTATTGCTATAAAGTCATTAGCACAAATAAAAGCATTAGGTAATTTTTTTAAAGATTTTATTTTTTCTAAAACAAATTTAATACCAAAGTTTTCATCTTTTTCTATTATACATAAATCTATATTATGAGTTAAATTAAACTCATATATGGCTTTTAAATATCCTTTATAGCGTTCATTAAAGGACTGACAATGATTTATATCACCTATGAATATAATATCTTTATATCCTCTATTAATAAGATTTTTTACCATTGTATAAACACTATTATAATTTTCCATATATAATTTATCTGATAAAATTTCATTGTCTTGTTCTACAAATGAATCTATAAATAAAGTTGGTATATTTTGGTTTGTAAGAAGGTTGGTATATTTTTTATCAAAAAGTTCAACACATATTATACCAATAGTTGTGTCATATCTAAAATTTATAGGTAATATTAAATTTTGTAAATCATATTCTGTTAGAATATATATTGATAAATTAATGTTATCTTTTCTTATAGTTTCTTGAAAAGTTTCTAATAATTTTGTAGCAAAATGAGAACTATTTGGCATAACTTTTGTAAATAGTGCAATTTCTTTAGGAGTTGTATTTTTTTTATCAAGATTTTTATATGCAAATTCTCTATATCCCATTTCTATTGCAGTATTAATTACTTTTTGTTTTGTTTTTTCTGATAAACTCCCTTTATTATTTAAGGCTTTAAATACAGTATTTCTTGATAAGCCAAGTTTATTTGCTATATCTTGCATAGTTACTTTTGGTTTCATTACATAGCTCCTTTTAAATATTTTTATATATTATAGCACTTAATAATTAAAAAGTAAAATATAATATTACAAAAATAAAAAAATTGTGCAAAATTTATAAGTTACAAATGTAACATTGTTTTGTGTTTATTAACAAATAAAATCAATTTTTAATGTTAAAAATAACTAAAAATTTAATAATTTTATTAAAATTATTGACAAATATTTGAAAATTATTTATATTTTATGTAACAAGTAAATTTCAACAAAAGTAACTTAAAAAGTTACAAAAGTAAAATAAGGAGGATATATATGAGACATAAGCTAAATAAAAATTTAAAGTATATTAAAGAAAATTGGCAATTATATTTAATATTTATGGCACCAGCGCTTATTTTAACAATAGTATTTAAGTATGTTCCAATGGGTGGTGTATTAATAGCTTTTCAAGACTATAATCCACTAGAAGGTATTTTAGGTAGTGATTGGGTAGGATTTGAACATTTTAAAAGGTTTTTATCATCACCAGATTTTATGCAATATCTTTTAAATACGTTAAAATTAAGTATATATGGTCTTTTGTGGGGTTTTCCTTTCCCTATAATTTTAGCTTTAATATTAAATTTGATAGCTAGTGAAAAAATTAAAAAGAAGATACAGCTTGTTTTATATGCACCTAACTTTATTTCAGTAATAGTTCTATGTGGTATTATATTTCTTTTATTATCTCCAGTAGGACCTGTTAATAAAATATTTGGAACAAATACTAACTTTATGGCTATGCCAGAAGCATTTAGAAGTATTTATATTATATCTGGAATATGGCAAGGAGCAGGGTGGGCGTCTATATTATATACAGCAGCACTAGCTAACTCTAGTAAAGAATTAAAAGAAGCAGCAATTATAGATGGTGCAGATATTTTACAACAAATAAGATATGTAGACTTACCAAGTATAAAGCCTATTATAATAATACAATTTATCCTTAGTGTAGGCGGTATTATGGGTATTGGATTTGAAAAAGCATATGCATTACAAACAGATTTAAACCTAGTTACATCTGAAATAATACCAACTTATGTATATAAACTAGGCTTAGAAAAAGGAGACTACAGTTTTTCAACAGCCGTAGGTTTATTTAATACAGTTATAAACTTAATACTTATTATTTCTGTTAATGCTATTGTAAAAAGGTTTAATGAGGGAGAAGGACTTTAGGAGGCGATAATATGTCAAAGAAAAAGGCTTTTAAAAATTATACAACAAAAGATAAAATACTATTAATATTTTTATATATTTTATTAACTTTATTTGTTGTATCTATAATAGTGCCTATTATATATATTTTTATAGCATCATTTATGAACCCTGAAAAATTAAATAACTCAGGACTTAGCTTAAATCCTAGTGATTGGAGCTTAAATGGATATAAGAGAGTTTTTGAAGATGAATTTATTATAAAAGGTTATATAAATTCTATTATATATTCATTTTCATTTTCTATAATAACTACAATGGTTAGTATATTAGCAGCTTATCCTATGTCAAAAAAGGAATTTGTAGGTAGAAAATTTTTTAATATTATGTTTTTAATAACAATGTTTTTTGGTGGAGGCTTAATACCTACATATTTATTAATAGATAACTTAGGTATGTTAAATACTATATGGGCTATTTTGTTACCTGGTGCAGTTAATGTTTGGAACATTATTTTAGCAAGGACATATTTTAGAAACTTACCAAAAGATTTAAGAGAAGCATCTGCATTAGATGGTGCAAGTGAGTTTTATCACTTTTTTAAAATAGTTTTTCCATTATCAAAACCAATTATAGCAGTTTTAATATTATACGCATTTGTTGGAATGTGGAATAGCTATTTTGATGCAATGATTTATTTAGATGATGCTAATAAACAACCTTTACAGCTAGTACTTAGGTCTATATTAATACAAAATCAACCTCGTCCTGGTATGATAGCAGATATACAAAGTACAGCAGAAATGTCACAAATTGCAGAATTATTAAAATATTCAACAATCGTTATATCAAGTTTACCACTTTTAATAATGTATCCATTTTTTCAAAAATATTTTGACAATGGTATAATGGTAGGTTCATTAAAAGGTTAAGATATAAAATATTTATAAATATAATTAAGGAGAGAAGATTATGAAAAGATTTAAAAAATGTTTAGCTTTAATTTTATCTACTACAATTTTATCAGGTTTAATGATAGGCTGTGGAGCAAATGGAAAAAATAGTGAGCAAGAAATATTAACTAATGTATCATTTCCACTAGAACAAACAGCTACATTAAAATTTATAACTCACGCACCAGAAAGAACAACTCAAGACCCTAATGAAAGAGTTATATTTAAAAGACTTGAAGAAAAAACAAATGTACATATAGACTGGACTTGTTATCCAGCAGGACAGTTTGGTGAAAAGAAAAATTTAGCTCTTGCCAAAAAAAGTTCATTACCAGATGGTTTGTTTAATGCTAATATGAGCCATTATGATTTATTAAAGTATGCAAAACAAGGAGTTATAATACCAGTAGAGGATTTAATAGATAGTTATATGCCAAATCTTAAAAAGGTGTTAGATGAAAATCCAGAATATAGAAAGTTAATAACTGCCGAAGACGGACATATTTATTCTTTCCCTTGGATAGAACAATTAGGCTCTGGTAAAGAGGCTATACAATCTATTGGTAGTATACCGTGGATAAATAAAAAATGGTTAGATGAGTTAGGATTACCAGTCCCTACAACAACAGATGAACTTTATAATACTTTAAAAGCTTTTAAAGAACAAAAGCCAGAGGGAAGAGATGATATTATACCTATGTCATTTATTATAAATGGTGGAGACCAAGACCCTGGATTTTTATTAGGAGCTTTTGGTGAAGGTTATGGAGATGTGCCAGACCATATTTCTGTAACTAATGACAAAGAAGTTATATACACTGCTACACAAGAAGGATATAAAGAGGGGATTAAATGGTTACATTCTATGCAAAAAGAAGGACTTTTTGACCCAGAGGCTTTTACGCAAGATTGGGCAACTTTTGTATCTAAAGGTAAAGCAGGTAGATATGGTATGTTTTTTACGTGGGATAGTGCAAACATAGTTTCTAATCCAGAAGATTATATACCTTTACCAGCATTAAAAGGTCCAGATGGTATGGTCAATGCTCCACGACAAAGTAATAGTGCAATAAGTGGTTTAGAAGTAGGTAGAGCCGTATTAACATCAGCTTGTCAAAATAAAGAACTAGCAGCAAAATGGATAGATTTAATGTATGAACCAATTCAATCTGTCCAAAATAACTGGGGAACTTATGGCGAAGAAGATAAATTTAATATTTTTGAATTAAAAGAAGATGGTACATTAGCCCATATGGATTTAGGGTCTGAGTCTCCAGTTGAGGTTAGAGAAAATCAGTCTGTAAATGGACCTTTAGCTATTTTAGATAGCTATTATGGAATGGTTACAACAATGCCAAATGATGCAAAACAAAGACTTGATATACTACATTCTGTGTATGTTAAAGATATGAATATGGAATATGTATATCCAAATGTATTTATGTCTGAAGAAGAATTAGACAAAGTTTCTAAATACACTGCTGACATAGAAAAATATACAAATCAGAAAAAAGCTGAATGGATTTTAAATGGTGGTATAGATGAAGAATGGGATAGTTATCTTCAAAAGTTAGAAGAATATGGTTTATCAGACTATCTTACTATAAAACAAAAATATTTTGATATTTATATATCTGAATAGAAAGAAAGGAAGAAAAATATGAATAATATAAAATATAATTTAGAAAAAGCTAGAAAATATGAAGTAGAGAATATGGATATAATAAATGATGATAAAAAGCCATTAATACATTTATCATCTCCAATTGGTTGGATTAATGACCCAAATGGTTTTTCAGTGTTTAAAGATGAATATCATTTATTTTGTCAATATCACCCATATTCTAAAGCTTGGGGACCTATGCATTGGGCACATTTTAAATCAAAGGATTTAATAAAATGGGAACATTTACCTGTAGCATTGGCTCCAGATACAAATTATGATAGTTTTGGTTGCTTTTCTGGATCTGCTATAGATGATAATGGAAAACATATATTAATGTACACAGGTGTTATAAAAGATGATGAAAAAGAAAGACAAACACAATGTATAGCTATTGGCGATGGTATAAATTATAAAAAATTAGAACAAAATCCTATTATAAAAGGAGATATATTACCAAAAGGAAGTAGCCTTGTAGATTTTAGAGACCCTAAAATTTGGAAAGAAGATGATACTTTTTATTCGGTAGTTGCAAATAGAGCAGAAGATGGTAGTGGACAAATAGCCTTATTTAGTTCTAAAAATTTAATAGATTGGGAATTTAAAAATATTATTTTATCTTGTAATAATGAACTTGGTAAAATGTGGGAATGTCCAGACTTTTTTGAATTAGATAATAAACATTTTTTAATTTTATCTCCTCAAGAAATGGAACAACAAGGTTTAGAATACCACGGAGGTAATTGTAATGTTTATACAGTAGGTGATTATGACAAAAATAAATTTATATTTAACAAACATAATACACAAGCATTAGATTATGGTTTAGATTTTTATGCACCTCAAACAACTATTACAAGTGATGGAAGAAGAGTTTTAGTAGGGTGGATGCAGTCTTGGGATAACCATATGACACCTTACGAATTTGGTTGGTCTGGGATAATGAGTATACCTAGACAGCTTGTATATAAAAATGATAGGTTGTATCAAATACCTGTTGAAGAAATAAAAAATTATTATAAAGATACTATTACTATACAAAAATATATAGAAAATGAAACTTTTGAAGATAAAAGACTATTTAGTAGAACATTTGATTTAGTTGTAGAAATAGATGTTAATGATTTAGATGAATTTATAATAAATTTTGCAAAAAATCAAAGATATAATACAAAATTTATTTATAAATGTAAAGAGCAATTAGCTATTTTTGACAGAAATGGAGCAGGCATTAGAAAAGATTGTTTAAATGAAAGAAAAATTAATATTACCTCTATTGACAATAAATTAAATATTAGAATTATTGTTGATAAATATACTGTTGAAATATTCTTAAATAATGGATATAAAACTATGTCTTCTCTAATATATACAAATATGGAAGCAAATCAAATAAGTTTTGAAGTAAAAGGGAAAAGTAATATAATCATAAATCAAAATTTATTTTAAAGTTATTTCTAATCAAACTATATAATTAAAATTAATAAAAGGCAAATAATAAATTTTATTATATTGCCTTTTATTAATTTTAATTATTATTATTTAAGATAAAAACTATAAACAGATTTTGGTTTAATACTATTGTAATTTTTTTAAAATAATTGTAATAAAAATATAAATATACATTTTACAATGCTAAATAAAGTAGATATTTTAGCATAATTAGAAAATTTAAACATATATAAAATCAAATTATAAAGAAAAAGTATAAAAATATACAAAATACATTTTAAAGTTGAAAATTATTTAATAAAAAAGCTTTTGAAAAAAGAAGTATGAAATAGCAACAATAGAAAAATATATATAATGACTTATAGATAATTTAAAAACTAAATTAGGAGTGTAAAATATGAAAAAATATAAAGTGGCTATTTATTTAAGGATTTCAAAAGAAGATGATAAAAATTTTGAAAGTGAAAGTATTATAAATCAAAAAATAATGCTTACAGAATTTATAAATAGTAGAGAAGATTTAGAATTAGTATCTATTAGAATTGATGATGGATATAGTGGAGGAAACTTTGAACGTCCTGCATTTAAAAAATTAATGGAAGACATAAAAGATAAAAAAGTAAACTGTATTATAGTCAAAGATTTTTCTAGATTTGGACGTAATTTTATTGAAGTAGGAAAATACATAGAAGAAATATTCCCTTTTATGAATGTAAGATTTATATCTATTAATGATGGATATGATAGCATTAAAAATAATACTAAAGATAATTTAATAGTACCATTTAAAAATCTTATTAATGACGCTTATTTAAGAGATATATCATTAAAAGTAAGAAGTCAGTTAGACATAAAAAGGAAAAATGGAGAATTTATAGGTTCATTTGCAACCTATGGATATTTAAAAGACCCTAACAATAAAAATAAGTTAATAGTAGATGAGTATGCTTCAAAAATAGTAAAAGAAATATTTAAACTAAAATTAGAAGGATTTACAAACAATAAAATAGCTCAAATATTAAATGATAAAGGCATTTTATGTCCAATGGAATATAAAAAATATATAGGATTAAATTTTAAAACTGGATTTAAGTCTAAAACAATGGCTTTATGGAATCATAATACAATAATTAGAATATTAAAAAATCCTATATATATTGGTGTTTTAGAACAAGGAAAGTCTACAACTTTAAATTATAGAGTAAAAACAAGAGTTGAAAATCCAAAGGAAAAATGGTTAGTTTGTAAAGATAATCACCAACCTATAATAGATAAAGACATATTTGAAAATATTCAAAAAATAATGCTTTCTGATACAAGAGTAGCACCTAATAATGAAAAAGTATTTTTACTTTCAGGTATTTTATATTGTGGTGATTGTAAAAGAAGTCTAATAAGGAAAAATTATGGAACAAAAGAAAAACGATATATTTATTATGTTTGTTCTGGAGCAATTAAAAAGACTGGGTGTACTAAATATGCAATTAGAGATAAAATTATAGAAGATATTATATTTAAAACAATAAAAATACATATAAAAACTCTTTTAGATATAAAAAAGTTATTTAATTTGATTAAACAATTACCTTATAAAGAACCAGAGGTAATAAATTTAAATGTCAATATTGATAATCAAAAAGAAGAAATAGAAAAGTTAGAAGAACGCAAGTTTAAAATATATGAAGATTATAAGGACAAAATATTAAATAAAGATGAATATAATAGATATACTTTTATAATAGATAAAAAAATTGAAATTTTAAAAAAATCTATAAAAGATTTTGAAACAAAGTTTAATAATTTGGTTAATAGAAATGAACAAGAACAGCAGTTTGTACAATCTTTAGAAAAATATAAAGAGATTGAAAAAATAGATAGGAAATTAATTATTTTTTTGATTGAAAAAATATATATTTATAAAAATTCAACAATATATATAAAATTTAAATTTAATGAGCAATACAAATAATCTAAGTTTTAAATAATATAAAAAGATTTAAAGGAGGTTATTTAATATGGCTAGAAAAAGTAGAGTTAATATAAACTTAGATGGTTCTAAAAAATTTTACAAAGTTGGTGCTTATGTTCGGCTTTCTATTTTAAATAATAATACAGAAGATGAAAATACTATTGAAAATCAAAAAAATATAATTTTAGATTACATAAACAATAATAATGATTTTCAATTAGTGAAAATTTATGAAGATAATAACAAAACTGGTACAAACTTTAATAGAATTGGCTTTGAAATGCTTTTAGAAGATATAAAGTGTAAAAAAATAAATTGTATAATAGTAAAAGATTTATCAAGATTTGGACGAGATTATAAAGAATGTAGCAATTATATTGAAAATATTTTACCATTTTTAAATATACGATTTATAGCTATTAATGATGGCTTTGATAGTTTTGATATAAAAAATAATGACATATTATCAATGCAACTTAAAAATATTGTTAATGAAGTTTATTCAAAAGATATATCTAAAAAAGTTTTATCTGCTTTAAATTCTAAAAGAAAAAAAGGGCAATATTTATGTACTATGCCAACTTATGGCTATTTAAAAGATAAAGAAAATAAGGGTAAAGTCATTGTTGATGAAAAAGCAAGTCAAGTAGTTAAACAAATTTTTAATTGGCGTTTACAATATAAAAGTTATGGAGAAATTTTATTTGAGCTTGAAAATTTAAACATAGATGCACCTTACAAACATTTTTATAATTTAGGACTTTTTAAAACAGATAAATATGCTAATGTAAAATGGAATAAAGAGTCTATTAATAGAATATTAGGAAATGATTTTTACATAGGTAGATTAACTCAGGGTAAATCTATTCAAAGAATAGCTAATAAAGGTAAAAAAGTTGCCTTGCCTAAAGAACAATGGATAGTAATAGAAAATAATCATACACCTATAATAGATGAAGATATATTTTATAAAGTACAAAAGATAAATAAGTATTTAAAACAAAAATACTTTAAACAACATAATAAAAATTCTAATGAAGAAAATATTTTAAAGGGGATTGTAAAGTGTGGTTGTTGTAATAAAAATATTAGAATAGTTACAAGTATTAAAAAAAATAAATTTAAAGAAAACCATATAGATAAAAGATTTGCTTGTTCTACAAGGCTTAAATATAAAGATAGATGTGATTTTAAAAGTATTAAAGAATATATTATATTAAGTATTATTTTTCGAAGTATAAAATTACAAATCACATTTACTAATAATATAAATGAAATTATAAAAAGTAAAAAATGTTTACCTAAATTTGAATTAGAACAAAAGAATATAAAAGAAAAAATAAATAAAATAAATGAAGAAATACTTAAAATTAATACTATATGTGATACTATGTATAATCATTATTTAGACAATTTATTAAGCAAAGAAAAATATGTTTATAATAAAAATAAGTATAAGCAAAAAGAATTAGAACTTAATAATAATTTAATATATTTAAGTGAAAATTTAACATATATTAATAAAAAATTAAATGATAAATATTTTATAGATAGTTTTTTATTTTTTCAAGATACAGGAGTTTTAAATAGAGAGATAGTGTTAAATTTAATAGATAATATAACTATATATAATAAAAAAATAATAAAAATAACTTTTAAATTTTGCCAAAAATTTAATTAGTTAAATAATAAGTAGGTTAATTTATTTAAGAGTTTCAAATCAAAATAAGATAATAGTATAGAAAAGTCAAAGATGTACTTATTTTGATATACTAAAGTATATAAATTAAAAACAAAAATAAATAAAATGGCATTTTTGATTTTTTTTATAGTATTCTACTTCCTATAAATTTTCATATTTAATAATTATATAACATAATAATACAAAATAGAATATTGTTTTTGGAAAATTATTTTTTCCAAAAACAATATTCTATTTTTTTTAAAATAATGTTATTATATGAATAAGATAATAATATGATGTATAAACTTTAACAAAAGATTAATAAATAATCTTAAAAATAATAACATAATAAAAAAAGAAAATACAAAATATATAGTTATGACTTTAAATAAATGTTGTTTACAATAATAAATTTAATAACTATGTTATTTAATAAAGTATTTTAAGTTATATTATTTATAGATACATATATATACAAGAGTTTATGCTGGTGGATACCACACAAGGAAAAAATTAGAATGTTATATATTTTGTACTAATATTAATAAGTGTTTATACGTATTAAAATAGAATTGTTAAAAAGTTATTGTTAATCTTATTTTTATCTATAATATATAGTTTTACAATTTTATCTATTCACATATTGAAGATTAAAATAAACTACTAGATAAAATTGAAATTAAAACTTATATAAAAAGAATAATAAAAACTTGATTTTAATTGATTTAAGTATAACTTTAATATTTAATAAAATAAATCTTTCTTCTTGTATTTGTATGTTTCTACTATGTAATGAAATAATACTAATACTTAGAAACATTAACAATTTAATTAGATATAAATACTCTAAATGAGTTTTTATATAAATATTATTATTCCTATATTAAGTAAGGTTTTAGTATTTTAAGAAAGGAGGGAAATTTCATTGAAAAAGAAGTATTTAGTAATTATAACAACTTGCATTTTAACAATATTAACAGTTTTTATTGTTTTAGCAGTCAATAACCCGAAAAATTTAGATAATAATGAATTAAATAATGCAGACAAAATAAAAAAAACAGAAGAAGATACCAAAGAATTAGTAATTAATGATATAAATTTTTACAATATGGAAATATCAGAGTTTAATAATACTATATTTGAAAGTCTTTTTAATCAAGAAGTTTCTAACTATAATATTACTTCAGTATATAATGGAGATACTCATATTTATAAAAATGTTTATACAACAACGTTTGAATCAAAAGATAGTGATAACTTTTATTATATAAATATAAATGAAGAAACAGGAAAAATATATGAGATAGCAGCATATTTACCTAATGTCATTAAAAATTCTAAAGGAATAGAAAATTTATCACAAGATTTAAAATATGAATTGGAAAATTTGACTAAACAATATCTAGCTAATATAGGTATTTCTACTGATAATAAACAAGTAGAAAATTATTATAAATCAGGTCGAGATAAAGAGTTTATAACTGTTATATATAAAGATGAAAGTGGTAATAGAGAATTTATAGAACTTTCATATGAAGAAAAAGAAATAATATCATATAATTACTACGAAAAAAGCTACTATGAGAGTGAAGAATTACAAAATATAATTAATCAATCTTATGTAGTATTATAATATTTTAAGGAGAGATTTATTATGAGGAAAAATCAAAAAAATTTTTTAATTCTTACAGTAATTAGCTCATTAGTATTTGCGCAAAGTGTTGCAGCCTCTGCAAACCAATATAAACCGGATATTGAACCAGCTGTTAATATTAGTGAAGAATTAGTTAAGTTTAATGGTGAAGAATTAACTACTAAAGACATATTAATAAATTTTGATGAAGAATTAGTTAGAGTTGATAATATAAATTCAAATAATTCTAATAATTCAAGAGCTACTCAGCTAGTTATTAATGAAAAGCTAGATTCATCTACTGGTTCAGAAACTGTTACATTTGAAAATACAAAATCAAAGCCATACTATAGAGTTTGGGTTGAAAACAATAGCAATGTTAGATATACTTTAGTTAGCCCAGCTGGTGCATCATATATAGAGCCACATACATCTAAATTATTTTATACACCAAATCCAGCTCCAATAAGAAAAAGAGATGTTTCTGTAAGCTCTAAAGATGGCTCTAAATTAAATGGACATATAGCAATAAGAATATGTGAAACATTAGAAGAAGCAATAGGATAATATATTTTAAAAATATAACATAAATTAAAATTAATAAAATAGTCAAAAATAAGCTTTTTTATTAATTTATATAAATATTTGAATTTGTATTTTACTATTATATAATACTTGAAAAGATTAATAATTCAAGTAGATATAAATACTCTAAATGAGGTTTATATAAATAATATTAATTTTTTATTTAGGAGGAATATTTTATGAAGAAAAAAGTTTTTATGTTTTTATTATCATTAACAATGTGTAGTAGTGTACTTCCACAAGTATCTGTGTTTGCAAATCAAATATCAAATACAGAAGAATATACTTCTGATGTTAATAATGTTATTTTACAACAAATTCAAGATATTGAAAGTGTGCTAATACGAAATATATTATCAGATGAAAATATTGTTTTAGGAGATGTTTATATAGCAGAACCAATAAAAATTGTTAATACTAATAGATATATGTTTCCTGTATTAAATGATGGAAAAATTATTAAATTTATAGAACTTAGTGAAAATGAAAATGGAGGATATTTTATTTCAATTGGTAATTTCTTTGCTAATGAACTTAATGAACTTCCAAATAATAATTATGTAATTTTTGAAAATGAAAATGGAAATATATTTGCAACAGATGGTAAACAACAATTTTCACTAAAAAATAATAAAGAAGATAAAAATACATATAAAATTGAAGATTTTAGTAATGAATTTGAAAATAATTTTATAAATACTAACTCTAATAAAGTTATTTATGATATTAATGAAGCAAGTATAAAAAATAAACTTTCATTAGAAAAAAGTGGTTATTGGAACTATAAGTATCCAGAGGTAATACAACCCACCAATTCAAATGCTTGTTGGGCAGCGTGTATGTCTTCCATATTACAAGGGTTAGGTATGAATTATAGTGAGGCTGATGTACTTAACAATGCTGGTAAAAATGAAAATCAAACATCAAGTTCAGAAGAGGTAATTGAATATTTTAAGGATTATGGAATATATGGAGAAATAAAAAGTCAAAGTTATCCTCATACAGAAAATTCATTAAGAGAACAAATAAGAGATAATGGAGCTGCTATATGGCAAGCTATGGGTGGATATAAGGGTGGACATGCAGTGGTAATATATGGATATCAAAGTACAGGTTCATCTCTTTGGGTATCTATTATGGACCCAGCAGCTCCTGATGGACAAGCTAGATATGATTGTTCAGTTGATAAGTATGGTTTATTTAGTCATGATGGTAGAATATCAACAGAATATATTGTTGACTTATATTAATTGGGGATATGAATTTTATGAAAATATTTAAAATAGTTATTTTAAGCATTATTTGCTTTTTATTAAATTTACAAATTGTAAGTGCTAACGACTTTGATTATAAAAAAATTTATATGAATTATATTGAAAATATTAATGATAAAGAAGCTGAAGTATTGTTTTATGATATAGACAAAAATAATATACCTGAGATGATTTTATACAAATACATACGTATAAAAGATAATGAGTT
>CALWOZ010000039.1 GCA_944383305.1 uncultured Clostridia bacterium
ATTAACTTATGTATTATTTTAATTTCTTCTTCTGTATGTTTTTTAGGACTATTTTTAGGACGCCTACTTAAATCTTCAAGACTTTCTAATGTACCATCATATCTTTTTAGCCATTTATATATAGTTTTCCTGCTAATTTTATATCTTATTGAAGCCTTTGTAACCCCATTTTTTATTGCATATTTAATAAAACGTTGACGATAATACTTTATTTGTGGTATCATATATATGATTTCTCCTTTGTAGTTTTTGTTTGCAAATTTACTATACCACAAAGGGAAATCTTTTTTTATATTTTTTTGTTACCTATGTATTATACCTCAACACTCCCATAAATATACTATTCCCTTTATCCTCTTTTACCATATCTTCTATTTTATATCTTCTTTCATTAGTGTATTATTTTAAACCACTTCAATTTGTTTTTTTTGTTGTTCTGTTAAATTAATTAATTCCATTTGTTTTCTTGTAAATTTACAATTTTTTAGTTTACAATTTTCAAATATTGTATTATCTAGTATAGATGTAGTAAAATCTATATTTTCTAAAATACTTCCTGTAAAATCTACATTTGTCAAATTTGTGTTATTAAAATTTGCACTTAAAAATCCTATATCTAAAAGTTTATTATTTTTACCCTTGTAAATATATATTGCTGTTAATTTATTTCCTGTTAAATTAGCATTTTCAAAGTTTACTTCACTTAAAAAACTTGATTCAAAAGATGTATTTGTAATTTCACAATTTTTAAATTTTACACCTGCAAGCATTTTGTATGACAAATTTGAGTTTATTATTTTGCTATTTCTAAAATCAGTCCCTCTTAAATCATAAACACTAAAGTCAATATCAACTAATTCTAAATCCTTTAAATCCTTATTAGTATATTTTTCTAATTTATTTATTTCTTTTTTTATTTTTATTATATTTTTTCCTTGTTCTCTCTATATATAACATCAAACTCATCATAAAACTTACCTGTATGAATATTAAATTCATCATATTTGTTTAATTTTCTAAACTCTTCTGTTTCTGTCAAATCTACTATGCTATTTCTCATCAAGCTAACTATATAATAATGAAATTTATTGATAATCTTTAACATCAAATTATTTACATCTGTATCATTTATTTTAAATATATATTTTTTTCTTTCTTTTAAAATTTTAAGCCACATTTCCTCAAAATATTTATATATAAATGTTACATCATATTGCAAAATTTGTATATCTTTTTGTTCTCCCAAATACCAATTGCTATCATAAATATATATATTATACTTATATTTATGATTTACTATATTTGTTAACATTAAATTATATGATATATAAGCAATTTGTAGTTCTGGATATTCTTCCTTTACAATTTTGCAAAATTCTTTGAAATTTTCAATAAATTCTAATTTATATTTTTCAAAATTATTTTGAAAATCATTCTCTAATTTATCTAACGTTTCATCTAGCGTAGGAACAAAACAAGTTTCTAAAAAATGTTCTGGTATATTTTCTAGCATAAAATCCTCCTAAAATATTTATTAGTTTTATGATTGGTTCAAATAATACAAATTTAAAAAAATAGCCACCAACCTAATATCCACCAATTTGACATAAAAAATCTTATATAAATAATAATGATAAAAACCCATTCTAATATACTATGTTTTATATCATTTTTATTGTGTTTTATAATTTCACTAATAGAGCTTAAAAAACATAATATTGGTAAAAATTTCAAAATTAAGTATATTACCTCTTTAGTTGTTTCTAAAACTTTTTCTTCAAAAGAAAGAAAATCATCTACTAAAATATAAATTAATCCATCTATAGTAATTTCAAAAAACACAATATACAGCATTACACTCCATATTAAAAATATTATTTTTAATATAAAATTAAAGTTATTATATTTATTGCCTGGTAAAGCTTTGTTTTTTAAAAACAAACTTATAATACATACTATAAACACTATCGGTATGATAAAAAGATTTATTAAATAAAAAATTGGTGTTAATGTAAACGAAAAACCATTATTATAGCCAACACCTCCTAGTAATATTCCTCCTAATATCCCAAGAGTAAACTTAATAAGTATAAGTACTATAAGTATATTTTTTATAATTCTAAGTATCTTTTTTATTTTAATAAAAATCCCTCCTTTGAAAATTATTAATAACTGTTGTAATATATCGTATAATTTATTATGTAAAAAATTATAAAACTAGAAACAGCAAAAATTAACTCCAATATTGTTATAAGAAACATAAATATAAAAATTTTACTTCGTTTTATATTTCTTAATATCATAATAAGAAATATAATATTTATTTCAACCAACCCACAAATTGTATAATCAATTATTACATTATTACCTACTCTGTTTCCTTCTATAAGTAGCTCACATACATAAAGTAGACCCATCAATATTGACAATGTAATAACTAAAATAAAATATAAGTTACATATATTTAATAAAAATTTGCCGAATTTATCTTCATCTTTTTTAATAGATTTATATAAATAAAAATTTTTTACAAAGTATAAAAATAGGCTTATAAATACAAATATATTATTTATTATATTAAGTTTTTCTAAGGTCAATTTATTCCCTTCTTTCTTCTATTTTATATTATCTTTATTTTTAATAAAAATAGATCATTAAAAAAAATATATTCCATAATTTAAGAAAAAAATTATATAGAATATAATGATAAAAAACCATTCTAATTTACTATGTTTTATATCATTTTTATTGTATTTTATAGTTTTACTAATAGACCTCAAAAAACATAATATTGGTAAAAATCCCAAAATTAAGTATATCCCATCTTCTGCTAGTCTTAAAACTTTTTCTTCAAAAGAGAAAAATTTTCTTGTTAAAAAACCAATTAATCCATCTATAGTAATTTCAAAAAATACAATATACAGCATTACGCTCCATAGTAAAAATATTATTTTTAACATAAAATTAAAGTTATTATATTTATTGCTATCTTTATTTTTTAAAAATAAACTTATAATACATACTATAAATATTATTGGTATAATAATAAGATTTATTAAATAAAAAGTTTGTGTTAATGTAAGCGAAAAGCCATTATGCGTTCCCATAGCTGAACCTATAAATATTACTAATGTCCAAAAACTAAATAAGCTAAGTATAATTGCTATAAGTATATTTTTTATAATTTCAAGTATATTTTTTATTTTAATAAAAATCCCTCCTTTAAAAATTATTAATAACTGTTATAATATATCATATAATTTAATACGTAAAAAACTATATAACTAAAAACAGGAAAAATTAACTCTAATATTGTTATAAGAAACATAAATTTAAAAATTTTATTTCGTTTTATATTGCTTAATATTATAGTAAGAAATGCAATATTTATTTCGACTAATCCACAAAAGGCGTAATAACTTACATCATCAGCTAAATAGAAGTTTCCTATGTAGTATAAACTTCCTATATAATATAAAATAACTGGTATATTAATTAAAATAAAACATAAGTTGCATACATTTAATAAAAATTTTCCAAATTTATTTCCATCTTTTTTAATAAATTTATATAAATAAAAATTTTTAAAAAAGTATAAAATTAAGCTTATAAATATAAATATATTATTTATTATTTCAATTTTTTTTAATGTCAATTTATTCCCTTCTTTCTTCTATTTCTATATTATTTTTATTTTTTCTTATAGTTTTATTAATAGAAAATAAAAAATATAATATTGGTAAAAATGCCAAAATCAAGAATATTATACTCCCAATTAACATTAAGCCTTTCTCTTTGAAAGAATTAGAATCCCTTACTAAAACCATAATTAAAATATCTATACAAATTTCAAAAAACACAATATACAACATTATACTCCATAATAAAAATATTATTTTTAGTATAAAATTAAATTTATTACCTATCAAACTTTTATTTTCAAAAAATAAACTAATAAGACATACTATAAATACTATAGGTATAATAATAAGATTTATTAAATAAAAAATTGATGTTAATGTAAACGAAAAACCATTATTATAGCCAACACCCCCTAGTAATATTCCTCCTAATATCCAAAGAGTAAACTGAATAAGTATAATTACTATAAGTATATTTTTTATAATTTCAAGTATATTTTTTATAATTCTAAGTATCTTTTTTATTTTAATAAAAATCCCTCCTTTGAAAATTATTAAAAACTGTTGTAATATATCGTATAACTTATTATGTAAAAAAATATAAAATCAAAAATAGCAAAAATTAATTCTAGTATTGTTATGAGAAACATAAATATAAAAATTTTGCTTTTTTTTATATTGCTTAATATCATAATAAGAAATGCAATATTTATTTCAACTAACCCACAAAATGTATAATAAATTGCATAATTATCTAAATATACTCTTCCTGTATAGTATAAACTTTCTATGCAATATAAAACCAACATTATATTAATTAAAATAAAATATAAGTTACACATATTTAGTAAAAATCTTTCAAATTTATTTTCATCTTTTTTAATAAATTTATATAAATAAAAATTTTTAAAAAAGTACAAAAATAAGCTTATAAATACAAATATATTATTTATTATATTAAGTTTTTCTAACGTCAATTTATTCCCCTCTTTCTTCTATTTTATATTATCTTTTATTATTTCTATTACTTCTTCCATATCTGGTGTATTAGAATGATAAGCTCTATTAGTATCATCCAAAATCTCAATCCCACTCAACTTTTTCGGATTAACGAACAAGCCTTTGTCAAGTACTTTTTTTCTTCTTCTTTATTTACTACGAGATACCTAGAAGAAATATTATTAAAATTATACCCTAACTGACTTCTTAAATTCACTATACTATCCCCCATAAAAATAGCTCTAAAACTGTCTTCCAATCCAGCTTTTGCTACTCCTATTGCACATAATTCTATATTTTCAGTCTTTTTATCCCATTTTTCTATTAAAGCTTTCCTTGTACTTTCTGATGCTAGGTCTTCTCTTGCTGGTGTATCTGACTTCATTTTAGCCAAAAAATTAGTATCATATGGAGTACTTATTGTTATTATATCTATATCTTTATTACGATTTAATTTAGCATAATCTATTCCATAATTTATGCTTACAATACCACCCATACTATGCCCTATAAATGTTACATCTATTTCGTCGTCAATTTTACCCACCATAGATACTATTTTAGCCATTTCATTCCGTTGATTTTCAAAACTTGTTTGCCCTGTTGAAAACTCTGTTCTTATTAAAATATTTTTATTTTCTGTTTTCTCATATATAAGAGCACTCATACCTATTTCTTTCGCTCTTTCTTTATCTCTATAATCATTAAAAAATAAATATGTACTATTTTTATCATCTTTATCAGTAATAAATGTATTAGTTTCTTTAAGGTTATTTATAGATTTTTTTCTTTTTGTTATAATCCCTAAACTTTCAAACTCAAATCCATTTTTTGCTGTTTTCCCTTTTAAGCCTTCAACCATTTTTTGAAATTCCATATATTGATCTGAAGCCTTATCTGGATTTTCACCTACTATTCCATCTAAACCGTGTTGCATAAATACAACTCGTCCTCTTTTAGATTTATTATTATCTTTGTTTTTAACTAATGAATAATGTTCTACAAATACATTATCTTTACCGTTATAATTAACAAATAAATCGTTTTGCCCATATTCACATTCATTAGTAGCTTTTAAAGCTTCTAAAAAATTTTTTTCATCTTTTGTACAATATGGTAATGCTCCATTTGTTACAATCCCTGCTATTACACCATCTTCGTGGTATTTTTTGTGATCTTCTTCAATTATCTTTCCCATTATATCACTTCCCTCAAACTTTTTTTATTGTAAAAGCTATTTGATTTAATATATCTTTTAATTGTTTATGTTCATATTTTTCATAAATAACATTAAACACTAAAATTTTATCTTTTAAGTTCAAAAAGTACAATTTATATATTTTTATACCATAATAAAATGTTAATAAATGTATTTTTTCTTCTTTTAATGTTATTAATTCATCATTTACAATAACTTTATTATATACAGACTTTATTTCATTAATAATATCTTGTTTTAATAAAAAAATATCTACATTATATATTTTAAATAAAAATATGATATCTTTATTTTTATTGCTAAAAATAAAATCTGCCTTAAAAATTTTATTATACCAATTATTATCTATTTCTAAAAAATCTATTGGAAATTTTATTTTAATATCATCATAAATTTTTGTTTCTTGTAAATTATACTTCCTATAATTCAATATAAAAAAATTATCATTTATATTATTTTTATGTTTAAAATAATTTATGTTATTATTTTTTTTAAATTCTCTTAATTTTCTTATTAATTCTTCTTGTTTCATATATCCCCTTTATTAACTTTGATATGTCCCTACATAATATACTATATCTCCTATTATGTATAATACAATATTTAAAATCAGTAGAAATATATCAAATTTCAAATACTTCTTAAAATATTTTTTATTATATCTATAATATAAGTAAATAGATATTATAATTAATGTCAGAAAAAATATTAATGATGCTATATTTACTATATAATAATATATATACCCTGGAATTATTAGCTTAAAAAAGTCATCTTCTTTTATACGTATAAAGTTTAATATTTCAAAGCTTAAAAATAAAATACTTATAGGCAATATAACAAATGAAATTTTGCAAATTTTATAACTAAATGCCATTAAATTTTGCAACTCTTTAAGTTTATCATTTTCTTACAAAATTGTTTCATCTATTTGAAAAGCTTTATTCTTTATATTTTTTAAATAAAATAAATTTATAATAAATAAAGTTATATGGCTTAATAATATACTTATTAAAATTATATATAAAATTTTTATTTCATTTTCACATATAAAATTGTTAATGTCATTATTATTAAAAAAATGCATTATTATCCTTAACATTAATTTTTTTCCTTTCTTTAACTATAAAATATATAATATAAAAAATAGTAAGTATATGAAAAGTTTGTATATTAGTTGTAATTAATCCTGTCTTTGTTATCAGTACTGTACTTGTTACATTTGTTGCAAACAATAACATAATAAAGAAAAAGCTAGAAATATTACCTTTTTCTTTATATTTTATTAGGCTTCTAATTAAAGATATTGTTAAGTATATCTCTAAAATAATATTAAATATTATACATAAAATATATATAATGAATGTTCTACTGCTCATATCCTCAAGTAATCCATATAACACTCCAATAAATATAAAAAAATAGATATTATTATAAAATAAATAGAGAATATTAAAAGCCCAATATTAACAATACTTAAAATTATTAATAAAAATATTCTTATCCATTTTATCAAATTATTTTTCATTAATTCCCTCCTACTATTTAACCATAATAACTTTAATTATCTTATATAAGTTAGTATATCCCCTATTATATATAATACAATGTTTAAAATAAATAGAATAATATCAAATTTTAAATACTTTTTAAGGTGTTTTTTATTGTATCTATAATATAAGTAAATAGATATTATAATTAATGTAGCGAAAAATATCAATGATACTATACTTGCTATATAATAATACACATACCCTGAAACCAATAGCTCAACTCTGTCATCTTGTTGTGTAATTATAAAATTTAATATATCAAAGCTTAAAAATAAAATACTCATAGCCATTACAATAAATAAAACTCTAGAAATTTTACGACTAAATATTATTAAATTTTGTAACTCTTTAAGTTTATCATTTTCTTCCAAAATTGTTTCATCTATTTGAAACACTTTATTCTTTATGTTCTTTAAATAAAACCATTTTGTAATAAATAAAGCTATGTAACTTAATAATATACTTATCAAAACTGCATATAAGATTTTTATTTCATTTTCATACATAAAATTTTCAATGTTATTAATATTAAAATTTTTCATTATTGTGTTTATCATTAATTTTTCCCTTCCTTTCTTTAACTATAAAATATATAACATAAAAAATAATGAGTATACGTAAAAATCCTATATTAAGCAAACCTAATAATGTAGTTGTTATATTTATTATAAATAATAACATAATATAGAAAAAGCTACTAATTTTATTTTTCTCTTTATAATGTATCCAATTTTTCATTAAAGTTATTATTAAATTCAGCCCTAAAATAACTGTAAATATTATACCTATAGCACACATAATAAATGTTGCTTTACTCATTGCCTCAAGTGTCCCATATGCCGCACCATAAAACCCCAAAAAAATAGAGTATATAAAAAGCCTAATAGAAAATATATAAAGCCTAATATTAACAATACTTAAAATTATTAATAAAAATATTCTTATCCATTTTACCAAATTATTTTTCATTAATTTTCTCCTATTATTAAACAAAATAACTCATCGTTAAAACTTATAGTTAATAGCATTAGAAGTTTATTGTTCATTATTTAATATTTCATTACTTCATTATTAATTTATTTGTAGTTTCTATTACATCTTTTAAATCTAGTTTAGTACTATGTCAATCAATTTACTTTGACGCATTTCAATTAAAGTTTAATATATCAAAACTTAAAAATAAAATACTTATACTCAATACAATAAATAAAACTCTATAAATTTTGTAACTCTTTGAGTTAGATTATATTTTTGAAGATATTGTGTTTTTATTTTTTAGCCGTAAAGTCTCATATAATTTAACATATCCCCAATTATGTATAATATAATATTTAAAATCAATAGAATAATGTTAAATTTTAAATACTTTTTAAAATATTTTTTATTATATCTATAATACAAGTAAATAGATATTATAGCCAATGTAGAGAAAAATATTAGTGCTATTACGCTTGCTATATAGTAATATATATATCCTGAAATCGCTAGTGTAAATAGAGTATCTTCTTTTGTATGTATAAAATTTAATATGTCAAAGCTTAAAAATAAAATACTTATAGCCAATATGATAAGAAAAATCCTAGAAGTTATATAACTAAATGTTATTAAGTTTTATAATTCTTTAAGTTTATTATTTTCTTTTAAACTTATTTCATCTATTTGAAATGTTTTATTCTTTATATTCTTTAAATAAAACCATTTTATAATAAATAAAGCTATGTAATTTAACAATATAATTATTAAAATTATATATAAAATTTTTATTTCATTTTCAGCCATAAAAGTTACTATATCATTATGTTCAAAAAGACGGTTTATTATATTTTCCATTATTTTTTTCCCTTTCTTTCTTTAACTATAAAATATATAAAGTATATAATATAAAAAATAGCAAATATGAATAAACTTTGTATATTAAATGTACTTAACGATGTACTTGTTATGTTTATTATAAAAAATAGCATAATATAGAAAAAAATGTTAATTTTATCTTTATCTTTATATTTTATTAAATTTATAATTAAAGCTATTATTAAATATATCTCTAAAATAACCGTAATTACTATACATAAAATATATATTGTTTTTGTTGTACTGCTCATATCCTCAAGTAGTCCATATCCCAATGCATAAATGCTGAAAAAGATAGAGAATATTAAAAAGCAAATATTAATAATATTTAAAATTATAAAAAAAATATTTCCAATAATTTTAGTACCAATTTTATAAAATTATTTTTCATTAATTCCCTCCTAAGTATTTTCAAAATATAATTTTAAATAAATTATTATTGAACAAAATAACTCATCATTAAAACTCATAATTAATAGCATTAATTTTTTTAGAAATTTATTGTTGTTTATTTAACATTTCATTACTTAATTATTAATTCATTTGTAGTTTCTATTACATCTCCATTTATATTTTAATTTTTGAAACTATATTTATAATAATAAATATAAAAACTTAAAGTTTACAATACTATGCCAAATATAACTTTGAAATATAATCACAAATAAAAATTATTATCAATAAAGTAATATCAAATTTTAAATATGTATTAAAATAGTTCTTATTATATCTATAATATAAATAAATAGTTATTGTAATTAATATTAAAAAAAGTATATAAGAAAAAAAAGAAATAACATATGTATATGTATTTAAAATTCTTATTAAACTCCCTTTAGTAATCGGAGTAGTTAATATTCCAGTTTTTTTATAAGAATCTAATTGAATATTTATTGAATATAAGTCAAAAATTAAAAAGCAACTACTTATAAAAACTAAAATAAGAGATAACTTACATATATAATAACTAATATTTATTAATTTTTGCAATCCTATAATTTTATCATTATTTTCTATTTCCATATTTATTATAATATTTTTGTTATTTTTTAAATAAATCCAATTAAAAATAATAAAATATAAATGAATAAAAAAAATTGTTATTAACAGTATATTAAAAAATTCTCTAATATTTATATCTTTAGTGAAGAAAACCTCCATTATTTTTTCCATTTTATATAACTCCTTTTCTTTCTTTAAATATAGTATATAATATATAAAATATAATTAATATAATTAAATTTTTTTTTGCTAATATTGTAAATGACAAAAAATTTAGAGTTACTATATATATTAATATAATAAATAAAGAATTATTAATATATTTTCTCACTATATTTTTAAATGATAATATTATAAAATAAAAGTTTAAAATTATAGTGAGTATTAAAAAAAGTAAAAAAATAAGTTCTACAGAGTTAGTGGTTTCACCTTCTAGTAAAATAATAGAAAAACTTACAATAATATAAAATATAAATAGAGCTATATTTATTATATTTAAAAGTATAATAATAAAAGCTTTAAACAAAAACATTAATTTATTATTCATAGGCGTACCCTCACATTATTAAATTATAAATTTATTTGTGATTTCTATTACATCTTTTAAATCAGGTGTTTTACTATGCCAATCAATCAATTTATTTGGACGCATTTCAATTTGTTTTAAACTATTATCTTTTATTTCATATCCTATTTTATTTTCCTCATCTAATAACTTTATGATTATTTTAGTTGAATTATTATAGATTTCACTTCCATCATCTTTTAAATTTAATTGTGATTTAAGGCTAACTACACCATCTCCATCTCCTAAATTTTTGAAACCATCTATACCTATGGAGATTAAATCAATATTATTATATGTATTCCACTTATTTTCTAATTTATTTCTTGCAAATCTTTTTTCGTTTTTTACTTCATCTACTCCTGCAAGTTCTCTATGTGCTGGTGTATCTTTAAATTTTGCATAAATATTGTCATCATAAGGTGTACTTATAGTAATTACATCTATATCCTTTCCAGTTTCAGAATGATAATCTACAGCATAATTTATGCTAGCAAGTCCTCCCATACTATGTCCTATAAATGTTACATCTGCCTCAAAATTACCAAACAATTCAACTATTTCTGTATATTGTTTCAACTGTTCTGAAAAACTTAAAGTTCCTTTTGAAAACTCATTTCTAATTAAAACATTATTTGATAATGTTAGCGTATTTATAAATTGTTTTAGTCCAAATATAGATTTAGTCCCATCAGCATTAGTATGAATATTGTCATAATAACTTTTTCCATCATATTGATTATTGTTTAAAAATAAGACGGTTCCTTCTTTTTCTATTCTAGGTATATTCCTTTCTTTCCTTTCATCTATAGTTTTTTTCTTTTAGTAACTATTCCTAAGCTAACATATCCATACCCATTATTTCCTGTCAAACCTTTTCTAGTCAAATATGCTGCCATTACTTGAAATTCTATATGTTGCTCATCGCCAGTTGCAAACCCATCTAACCCATGTTGCATAAATATAACTCTTCCTCTTGGTGGTTTTTCTGATTGTTGTTTTTGTTTTAAATTTTTTAATTTACTATGTTCTATCAAAATATTCTCTTTTTCAGTTTGAACAAAAACAATTTCATTAAATGTTCTTGTTTTTTCTTTAGGATTGTTAGTGTTTTTATATGTATTTTCTTCATTATTTGATTTTATTTCATCTATAGTCACTATATCAACTGGTCCCGAAATATTAACCATAATAAATCGCTCCTTTCATTAACTAATATACTTAATCATCATATAAATGTATTACATTGTCTATTACTATATTAGATTCATTTGTTGTCATTGCTATTTTATCATTTGATTTTATTGTAAGTTTTTCACTTTCTATTTTTATATTTTTATCAGAGTATATATTTATATTTTCATTTGATATTATTGATACACCTCCTGTATTTTGCATATTTATGTATAAGCTTTCTCCATTTGTTGTAATTCTTAACTCATCTGGAGCCATTTTCAACTCTTTCCCATCTTTTGTTCCAAAATATTTCATAGATGTATCTTGTGTTTTTTCATTTTCTTTCCCATCTTCTCTTAATACTTTTCTTAAATATGCACTTCCCTCACTTTTAGTTGGTATATATAGCTCTACCTTATTATTTAATTCTGGCATTATATACCAACCTGTATTTCCTTCTGTTGTATAGTTACTCCCAAAGTTATATAAATAGGCCTTACTTTCTTCTTGCTTTTCATCTATTTCAAGATGTACTTTCATTTTGTCTTTTTCTATTTTTATTACTTTTCCATTTATAACTTGTCCTACTATTTGATTATTATATAACTTTTCTTGTTTTATATTTTTTTCTTGTTTTAATTCATATTTATTTAATAAATCGCTACCTTTTAATTTTAATTCTTTTTTTATCACTACTAATTTTAATTCTTTATAAAATATTTTATCTCCTATTTCATAGTTATCTTTTGTTTCTATCTCATAACTAATAAAATCTTCTTCTGTTACATTTGTATGATTTTCTTTAAAATACAAATAACTTTTCATATCTTTTTTTATTTTGTACTCATATTCGCTACATATATATTCTTTTCCCTTTTTTATTCCTATAAAAATATTAGGTTTTTCTGTTTTTATATCTGGACAAAGTTTTAATCCTAAATACGAACTTAACCTTTTTATAAATTGCCAGTTTGTTTCGTTATATTGTATAAAAGGTATATCTAAAGTTTTTGAAAAATCTCCCATAAATATGGTATTCCCTTTATCCTCTTTTACTATATTTTCTATTAAGTTTCTATATGTTATACTTTTATCTTGAAAACTTCTACACTTTTTCTTAAAATCTAACATTATAGAATAGCTAAATCCCTCTATTTCAAAATTATATAAATTACCTTTATGGTCTATTTTTATCTTACTTATTATACCACAAAATATGTCAAATTCTTCTATACTTTCAGATGATTTCTCTTCTAATTTTATTCTTTTACCTATTACTCTAAATCTATCTGTTATAGATAGCTCTTTAAACATTTGTATATTTTCTTTATCATTATCTAATATACCTTTTATATTTATAATTGAATGTTCATTAAGTTTTTCTTTAACCTCTAGTTCTTTTATAATTTTATATTTAAAAGGTAACTCTATTTTTAATTCTTCTGTAACTATACTCAAATCAAAACACCTCATTTTTTATATTATTTACTTTATTTCAACAGGAATTAACTTTATACCATAGGCATACTTTTAAATTTAATACTATTATTTTTCTTATTAAAAATTAATTATTTTTATTTTCTTATTTATTAGAGTAAAATTTTCTATTTCTAATCAATATATTCTATTAAATCTTTATTATTTCCTAGTATACTTGATATTGTATAATGTTTTTTATTGTCTTCAAAATACAAACGCCCAACTTCATAATATGCACTTATTTCTGAAAATTCATTATTAGAATAGTTTAATGAAGTTACTTCTGAATTATAAAAATTATTCTTCAATTTAATAAAAATTATTGAGCCTTTTTGTTCATTTTTTATTAAATCTATACTATTTTTACACTTTTCATCCTCATATAATATTTTAATTATCCTATCAATATCTTCTTTTTTATTATTTATACTTAATGAAAAATCATCTATATAAACTTTAATAAATGGATAAGATACATCTAAATCTTCATAAAAATAAATCAGTTGAACTCCATTTTTACTTATTATTTTATTGTTTTTCATACCTTTCCAATTTCCTATAAAATTTTTTATACCATAATATCTATTTATTCCATTGTATTTAAATATTCCTAAATAATCATCATATGTATTTTTATATTTATGTTTATTTTGTATAAATCTTATCTCATAATTATATACAGGGTTATACTTATATTTACTGTTTAAATCATTTAATACTTTATCAAATTGTTTTTTTCTTTTATTAATACTTAATGGTGTATTTTTTATATACACTTTTATTGCTATTGTATTTTCTAAATATTCTTTTTTTATATCTATAACTTCTATATTAAGATTATTAAAATAAATATATAATATATATAATATAAACAATAATAAAATTAAAAATTTAAATCCTATTTTCTTAAAATATTTCATAATATTGCCTTTCTATAAAGTTATTAATTTCTAAAGCAAAATTTTTCTTCTATATTCATATCAACTATAAATGGTTTAGGCGGTAATTCATTACTATTTCTAATTTTTTCATGTAATTTCTTACTTCTTTGAAGTACAAACCAATCATCAAAAGCTAACCTTACAATTGGTATATTTTTTTGTATTAATCCCTCTACAAAATTATTCATATAAATTTTTTTATTTATATTTGATAAATTCATATCATCTTTATTTAAACCAAAATTATCATATAAATTATGCTCTATAATACCTTTATAAAAATTATTGTTAATAATTCTATAATTCTTCACTTTTACTCTACACCCCCATACCCCATTAATTGCTATCTTAAGACCATTAGTCATATTTTTAAATCCTGTAAAAGCTGGTTTATTAATTGTATCCTCTACTAATTTTTGAAATTCCCCATCATACCTAGAAGAAATAGTAATAGTATTCTTTTTTTTAGCTTCTAATCTAAATAAATTACCTTTATGTTCAATTAATTTGCTATTTAAAAGTCTTTCTATTTCTTTATGGTAATTTTTAAATTTATCATTTAATTTTACATTATTAGTTAGGAAATTATTTGAATAACTTTTACAATTTCCTAATAAAAATTTATCTATCATATCTTGTACAGTATCTCTCATTTCTTTAGAAGATATAGAAAAAATATTAGCCATAGCTTTAAAATTTAATCCTAATATATCTTTACCATACTTTGTATAAGTAAAAATTAATTCATCTATCCAATTAGTATAAAACTTATTAATATTAAATATTTCTTTGTTACTTAAGTCTCCATATTTTAAATCATCTGCAATAACCTCTTCTATCCTATTATTTATTTTTTGAAAGTCTTTTCCTCTTGGTTTAAAAGATTCATATATTAAAGTATCTTTATAATATATTACTGTATGACTATCACTTTTAACAATTATAAATTTTTCATCTATAATTACACTTGTAATTTTTCTAGACTTAAAATCTTCTTTAACTAGTGGTTTTATGTTATTAGGAATTAAATTAAATTTATCTGTACTTTTTAATATTGGCTCTATTTTTTTAATTTCAACTTCTCCTCCAAAATATACCATATAAAAATCTCCTCTCTAATTAATCATATAAATGTATTACATTGTCTATTACTATATTAGATTCTTTTGTTGTTATTGCTATTTTATCATTTGAACATATTTGTAATTTTTGACTTTCTATTTTTATGTTTTTTTCTGAGTATATATTTATATTTTCATTTGATATTATTGATACACCTCCTGTATTTTGCATATTTATGTATAAGCTTTCTCCATTTGTTGTAATTCTTAACTCATCTGGAGCCATTTTCAACTCTTTCCCATCTTTTGTTCCAAAATATTTCATAGATGTATCTTGTGTTTTTTCATTTTCTTTCCCATCTTCTCTTAATACTTTTCTTAAATATGCACTTCCCTCACTTTTAGTTGGTATATATAGCTCTACCTTATTATTTAATTCTGGCATTATATACCAACCTGTATTTCCTTCTGTTGTATAGTTACTCCCAAAGTTATATAAATAGGCCTTACTTTCTTCTTGCTTTTCATCTATTTCAAGATGTACTTTCATTTTGTCTTTTTCTATTTTTATTACTTTTCCATTTATAACTTGTCCTACTATTTGATTATTATATAACTTTTCTTGTTTTATATTTTTTTCTTGTTTTAATTCATATTTATTTAATAAATCGCTACCTTTTAATTTTAATTCTTTTTTTATCACTACTAATTTTAATTCTTTATAAAATATTTTATCTCCTATTTCATAGTTATCTTTTGTTTCTATCTCATAACTAATAAAATCTTCTTCTGTTACATTTGTATGATTTTCTTTAAAATACAAATAACTTTTCATATCTTTTTTTATTTTGTACTCATATTCGCTACATATATATTCTTTTCCCTTTTTTATTCCTATAAAAATATTAGGTTTTTCTGTTTTTATATCTGGACAAAGTTTTAATCCTAAATACGAACTTAACCTTTTTATAAATTGCCAGTTTGTTTCGTTATATTGTATAAAAGGTATATCTAAAGTTTTTGAAAAATCTCCCATAAATATGGTATTCCCTTTATCCTCTTTTACTATATTTTCTATTAAGTTTCTATATGTTATACTTTTATCTTGAAAACTTCTACACTTTTTCTTAAAATCTAACATTATAGAATAGCTAAATCCCTCTATTTCAAAATTATATAAATTACCTTTATGGTCTATTTTTATCTTACTTATTATACCACAAAATATGTCAAATTCTTCTATACTTTCAGATGATTTCTCTTCTAATTTTATTCTTTTACCTATTACTCTAAATCTATCTGTTATAGATAGCTCTTTAAACATTTGTATATTTTCTTTATCATTATCTAATATACCTTTTATATTTATAATTGAATGTTCATTAAGTTTTTCTTTAACCTCTAGTTCTTTTATAATTTTATATTTAAAAGGTAACTCTATTTTTAATTCTTCTGTAACTATACTCAAATTAAAACACCTCATTTTTATATTATTTACTTTATTTCAACAGGAATTAACTTTATACCATAAGGTAAGCTTTTTAATAAATTCTCTGCTAAATGTATTGATATAACTAATTTTTCTATGGTATTATATTTTATTTTAAAAATATGTTTATCCTTAATTTTATGTTTATATAAAGTTATATTTTTATTGGTTTGGTTTTCTTTACTTTCAAGACAATCTATTTCATCAATATTTATTTTAAAATATGGTTTTTGTATCTTATTTTCTATGTCTGTTATAAAAAATGGAACATTTTCAAAATCTTCATATGCAGACATAATTTCATAAAACTTATCCGATATACAAAAATAATACTTAAATATATTTTTACCCACTATATAATCTTGAAATTGTACATATTTCTCTGTTTTTAAATTTAATATAAATGGTTCATCTTTGTTAAACTCGTCTTTTTCAAAATTTATTTTAATTTTATTTGTAAGTTCACTATTTTCTTCTAATAAAAAATACTCCATAATTATCTCCTAATTTATTCTTACTTCTGGTCCCATTATATCAACCATAGAATTAACTTTTATTTGACTTTGTTTGCAGTTAATTTCTATTTCCTCACCTGCTATGATTTCTATTTTTTCTTCTGCTTCCATTTTTATTTCTTTTTCACTTTTTAATGTTATAGGTTCGGTACTAATTATCTCTATACCTGTATTTTGATTTATTTTTATATATATAACCCTATCTTCTTCTGTTTCTTTGTCTTTTCCATTTATACAAGTTATTAATATTTCATCTGGTGAAAATTTAATTTCTTTTCCATCTATTGTTCTAAAATATTTTATACTTGGGTCATTTACTTTATCCCCTCCCTTATCTCCTATTCTTAATGAACTTATACCTACTGCTTCGCTTTCTTCTTTTGTTGGAAAATATATGTATACTGTATCTCCTATTTCTGGCATACAATACCAACCACTATTACCCTCTGCTGTATACATTGTAGAATATAAAAATTCCCAAGCACTACTTTCTTCTTGACTTTCATCTATATTCAAATGAACTTTTATTCTATCTTGTATTGACTTTAAAACTTTGCCTTTTAATGAAAGTCCTACTATTTTATCATTATAAAATCTATCTCTTGTAAGCCCTTTTTTATTACATATTTCATTATCAAAATCTATAATTTCTTGTAAGTTCATAATATTTGTTTTAAGTTCTAAATAAGTTATTGCATCCATAATATCACTCCTGTTTTTTATTTAATATTTATTTTTATTATTTCACCATTTAATACAAAATGTGTAAATGTATAAGTAAAAAATCTTATATAACTACAAATTTGTTATACTTATACCCATAATCTAATATAATAGCTTGTCTTTTTTAATTTTATAAAGTATTATTTTAAATGTATAAACTTTTATATGTAATTTAATTATTATCCGTCTTTATATACTTATAAAATTAATAGTTTATCTTCTTCAAAATAATCTGTTTTTTCTTTCTTTTTATTTTTTATGTCACTTAAAGTTATTGATAGATACTTAAATATCTCTTCTTTTGTTAATTCTGTTTTACTACTTAAATTTTGTCTATTTTTTAAATATCTTTCTATTAATTCTATATTTATTGGCTTATCTTCATTTAAACAAGTATAACAAAATACTATATCCTCCATATTAGTCAAATTACTATCCATTGCTTCGTTTGCAAATCTTTTTAAAATATATGGATTTATGTATTCTCTTCCTATTCCTGCCCAAGTTGAGTTTAAATAATTTATTGTGTCAAATTCTGTTTGTATATCATTAAAGCTTTTATGTTTATCTCTTAAATCAAATCCTTCCATTAGTTTAAATCTACATATTTCTATTTCATTTATATGTAATTGTAAATCTTCATCTAATTTATAGCTTAATATATATCTATCATAATCTCTTATTTTAGTATCTTTTTCTAAAACTATTTTTAGGCTTTTAAATTTATTCGATTGATTGTATCTTATTTTAGCTTTTTTATCTGCTATAAATATAAAATCTTCAAATTTTGCTATACCCTTTGATATTTCTATTAAATTACCATCTATGACATTTAAGTCAAAGCCTGTTATTATACCTTTTGTATATTTATCATATTTAACATTTAAGTACTCCAAGCTATAATCTCTTACAGAGTTTAATAACTCTTTTTTTAATATACTATGTCTTTCAAAATTGGGATATAAAAATTCCATTTTATTTTCTCCTTTACTTTAAACCATCAAAAAAGTTATTTATCCAATTTTCATTTTCATAACTTATAAATTTTTCTTTTCCTATATATAGTCCTTCATCTTCTCTATATATTGGTAGCACTTTAAAACCTATATTTTCTGGTACACTCCATACAAAAAATCTTACTTCATATTCTATTATGTCATCTGTCAATTTTTGTGTTACTTTACCATTAGTTTCTTCTAATATTTCATCTTTTTCTATATGTCTAAAATCTTGCTTTTTAAAAGGTATTATATAATTATATTTTTCTTTATCATCTATATCTTTTAAATATAATTTTAATGTTAAATCTGTTATATTCCTTGATATAGCACCTACTATTCCTTCTGTATCAAATGCTTCTATAAGTGTTTTTTCTTCATTTTTATGTGTATAACCTGTTATCTTATATGGTAATGATGGTAACTCTGTTTTTATTTCTACTTTTGCAAATCCATGCCTTTTATCATTTAGATATTTTATACAACCATCTATACATGTCATTTTTAAATCAAAGTTGTTACTTAAATCTTTATCTGTTCTTTTAAATCTAATATATCTTCCAGGTATAAATTCTTTTAAGCTATCTCTAAAAAGTTCTATTTTACAAGATTGACCTGTTAGTTTTATTACAGAAAATTGATTAAAACTATTTTTAGCTAATATGCTTTTCATAAATTTACTTATTATGTTATAAATATCTGCTTTTAATATTGTTTCTATTTCAAATATATTAAAGTTTATATTAGGTATTTCTTTTATTATTTCAAGTCCTTTTCCTGTATTTTTAGATAATTTCCATTTTTCTAAAAGTAAAATTTCTGTACTTTCGTCTACAATTTCACTTTCATTACAACTAACCAATACTTTTAATGTTCCTAATTTGTTATAAAATAGTTTTTTTAGTCTTTCTGACATTGTATATAAATAGTAAAAATTATGCCTTGCTTTATAATATTCTTCTTTACTTAAATGTTCAAATTTTTTAAATTTTGTAGGTAAAAATGTCTCTGCTTTTTCATATTCTCTTTCTAATATTTCATAAAATTTGCTTATACCATTTTTATCTATATATCTAAATATATCTAAGTCAAAAGTATTTAAAATATCTTTAAAACTCATACATATATTGTTATCTAAACTATTAACTACACATATTTTTAATATTTGCATTATTCTATATGTTAAATTGTTCCCTCCAAAGTCTGTATCTCCATTTTCATAAGAGGTTTTTATATCTATTTTATAAGATACTTTTCTATCTTCTATTGTAAAATCACAGCTACATATGTCTGTTGTACCTCCTCCACAGTCTATTATTAATGCTTTATATTCTCTTAAATCTTGATATTTATCTTGGCTTATCATTTCAGAAATAATGCTATATAATACTGCCATACCTTCATCTATACTTTCTTCTGGTGGCAATATTTTTTCTTCAAATACTTCATTAAATAGTTTATTAAATAAAAACTTTTGTTTAACAGGACTTGACATATGTATTTCTTCTATATCTACTTTAAAATAGTTTCTAGATTCTTCTAATAAATAACTAAAATATGCTTTTAACATATCCTTTCTTTTTATAAATGCACGCTTTCCATTTTTATCATATACCTCCTCTTGTTTTTCATAATCTGATACCCATCTTTTTATATCATAAAATATACAAAAACTTTCATCTATATAGCTAGCATTTGCAAGTTTTTCAGCTTCATAACCAAATAGATATTTAACTTGTCCATCTTCTAAACTATCTATTGCTATAATAGTTGGAATAACTGGCATTTCCTTATAATTATTTTCTATATCATAAAATACTACATAATTTACATTATTCTTTTTTAAGTTGCACTCTCGATTTTCAAAATAGTTTTCATCTAAATATAAACCTATTGTTGTATTTACTGTTCCAAAATCTATTGCTAATGGTATATTTATTTTTAATGGATCTTTAACCTCGAAGCTTAATAATGGCATAGAATAAAACTTAAGTTGTACACTTTCACTTAAACTTCCGTTGTATATTTTATATATTTTTTCTGATATTTCCCTTTCCATAAAAAGTATCTTATAGTTTTTTGTTTCACTTTCTAAACATTCTATTTCACTACTTTTAGTTAAATATAGCTTATCTTTATTAGTCCCCTTTTGTTCAACATTAAATATTGCACAAACTTTATTCTCACTAATAACTAAAGCATTAGTATTTACAAATAATTCGTTATATTTTAGGGTGATTTCATCATAAAATTTTGTGGCTAAGCCTTTATATACAACTATTTTAGAATTATAGTTTAATAAATTATTTTCTAAAAATTGTTTATGATTAGTGTTTTTTATTAAATTTTCAAGCCTTTCTTTTCCTTTTTTATTTTCATTTTTTATAAGTAACCCTTCATAACCTCCTCTATATCTTAAAATAAGTCTTATTAATTCTTCTTTATCTAGTGGATTTATTATTCCACTTATAATTTTTTCTTTTCTACATATTTCTCTTAACTTATAAAGTGTCATTAATTCCAAATCTTCTTTAAAATATTTATTATTTTGTTTTTTTTGTGTATTTGGTGTAAATATATAACCTTTTCCCATTAATCTTTACCTACTTTCTCTAAATTTTAAAATAATGCTATTGAATCTATTTCCATTGTTTCATTTATTCCTATTATTCCAAAATGATTTTCCCAAAATAAATGTATTTTAAAATTTATTGGCAAAAACATTCCTATTATAAAATTTATCTTTTTCCTTTCTTCTTCAGTTTCTTTTTTCCCTATGTATATTAAATATTCATCTACATAGTCGTTACTAGCATATACTATTGATTTTTTATATAAATTTCGCATTATTTGCTTAAATAAAAATAGTGAACTTCCACAATTGTATAGCCTTATAACAAAACAAAATATTAAATATACTTCATCTTTATTAAAATATTTTATGGCCTCTATGTTCTGTTCACTATAAAATTTATTTAATATTTCTTTTAATATAAATTTATAATAATATTCTTTTTTACTATATCCTTGTCTTAAATCTATCTGTATCATATATTGCATAAATATATCAAAAAAATACTCTCTCATTTCTTTATATTTTTCTAAATTTATATCAAATAAGTTCATAAATATTTTTTGAAATCTATATAATGGATTTACCTCTATTGTGTGCTCTTCTATATTTCTTGCATTTATGTTTTCAAATGCTACTTCTATATAGGGGCTTCCATTTCTTGTTGGTACATATTTTAAATTTTCTCTTTCTATTTCATTTTTATCAGCTTTTATAGCTACTTCCCACGTATAATTCATATTTCCACCTAATAAATTTCTTCCTTTACTAATTTTGGTATTTCATAATCAGATGATATCCCAATACAGGTATATTCACTTTCATCTAATTGTAATTGTGATATAACAAACCTTATTATAGAATCATTGAAAAAACATTCTTTATTTAATATTCTAAACTTAAATAACAATATTTTTCTATCATCATATGCAAATATCCCCTCTTTTACAAAATAATTCATATCATTTTCTAATATTTCAAATTTATTTATGTATTCCCTTGATAATATCTCATATCCAACATACTCGATATATTCTTCAACAGATAACTCATTTATTTTTCTTATATATTCAAACTCTGTTTTTAAGTTTGTTTTGTTACTACTTAAATATCTTCTTGAAAAATTTTCTTTTTTCTTGTTATCTAGCATAGGATATGTATAGCCTAAACTTTTTATTGGTTCTTTATTAACTATTTTGTATGCAATCCAATTTTCAAATATTTCTACTTTAGATTTTATTACTATTTTATCTTCTTCAAATTTTAGTGATAAAATATCATCATTTATGCCTAATAAATATCCATTTTCAAGTCCATATTCTTTCAAATCTACACTATGTTCATAATATTTTTCATCTATAAAAGGTTTCATAAATTCAGCACTATTTAATCTTATTTCTTCTATATTCCATATAGGTATTAAGTCTTCTTGAATTTTTGATACCTGATTTAAATTTAATGTATTGAAGTTTATCTCTATATTTTCTATTATAGACTTTTCTAAATCTGTATCTATCTCTTCAATTTCTTCTATAACTATATCATACAATCTATCTATAAATGCTGTGTTTACAGTTGTCCAAAGTATATAATTATAGTTAAATAATTCATATAAATTTAAAATTTTTTCAAAATATCTTCTAGCCTTTACTATTTTAAATATACAATAATACTCTCCTGTTGAAGTATAAATCTTTCCTTCAATATTTTTATTTTTAAAATTTTGCATATCCTTTTCAGTACCTTCAAAAAATACTGTTTTTAAATAAGTTTTATTATTAATTGCATCATTTAATATAATATTGTTTTCTTGTAAGTCTTCAGTACATATGGGAAAAAGAGTATCGTTTGTATATGAAAAGTCTTGTTTTTTAGTCAAAGTCATATTTATACCATACTTTTCGTCTAATAACTTAAATTCATCATACACACTTTTTTCTAACATTTTATATTTTTGTTCTGTAACTTCTATTATTTTTTCAAAAATATCTTTTACATAAATGTTAGCAAACTTTCTTTCTTCTACATCTTTTATGTCTTTTAGCCTTTTCTCCATATATTCACTAAAGTTAAAATCATACTCTACTATACTTTTAAAACTTGGATGCTTTATATGGTTTTTGTATTCTTCTTTCATATCTTTTCTCCTTATATCTATAATTCTTCTAAATAGTATATAATAATTATATTGTCTTATTTACATATTCTCCTTTTTCCTTATTATTTAACTTAAGTTATTTTATTAATTAGTCTCTCTTTATCATAATTTAACCTAAAATCTAAATAATTTTAGTATTATTTAGATTGTTCTTATAGTATTATATTAAATTTATCTAATTCATCACTTATATTGTTTTGTATAAAAATTTCTTTAACTAACCATGGATATGTAAATGCTACTTATTTTTCTAACTCATCATAATTATCCTAGTGTATTAATTGTATTTTATCTAACACTATATATTTATAACTTATAGTATTACTTTTATCTATAAATATTTATATTTATCCTTTAATAATGGCTTTATAAACTCATAGTCTATTTTAAATTCTGTATATGACCTAATTCCTTCTTGTAAATAAAACACTAAATTTTTATCTTTATCTAAATACCACGCATATTCATTATTTTCTATCCCTTTTATAACTTCCTCTAATGTTTTATCGTGATTCCAATCTTTTTCTTCTATATTCTCGTATATTTCAAAAGCATCTTTAAAATTTTTATATTGTGTAATTCTAATTGAATTATAATCTGTTATACCATCACCTATTTTATATTCTAAAAGTCTTTCATCCAATTCTATAAGGTCTGATAACTTTATTTCTTGTTTAGTTTTTATGTCTAATATTAAATTTCCTGCCTCATGGTGCACACTATAACCCTCTTTTATATCAGGATCTTCTCCCCCTTTTACAGCACCAGTTGTTTCTACTTGAAGCATATATCCAATATTTATCATATTATCGTCTATATATCCCAATCTAAATATATCTTCTCCTTCAAAATATGGCGACATTGTAAAACTAAAATCTTCATTTTTTAAATTATCTATCCAATATAATACATCTTTAAATTTTATATCTTTCCCTCCACGTACTTCATAAGACATCTTTAAAAAAGAATATACTATTTCAAAGGAAAACCTTTCTAACAAGTAATTTATTTCTTTTTCTAATTCTTTATCTTCTAAATAATCTATTTGATAAAAGTTTATTCTTACACTATTATCTTCATAGCTTCTATCATATATTTTTCTTTTAAAAGAATATTCCTTAGCATATACACTAATACTATTAAAACAAAACATTAGTATAATTATTAAAATACAAGACATTTTCATATCCTATCCTCCTTATTATTCAAGTGATTTTTTTATATTTTTAAATTCTTCCATTCTTTTATTTATTGTGGCTTGTGTTGCTTCACTACCATTTATAATTCTTGTTAATTTTTCAACTTTATCATCTATTGTTTTAAATTTATCTAATTCACCACTTATATTATTTTTCTTCCAAAAAAATCCTGCAACTAACCATGGATATGTAAATGCTACATATTCACATCCTTCATCTCCACCTGTTATATGGCTTCCTTCTCTATTTCCTCTTGTTACCTTATAAATTTTATCATCTCCTACATATTTTTCTAGTTCACTATAATTATACCAATGTGTTAATTGTATTGTTCCTGCCCCTCTATATTTATAAGGATATTTTGATTTTGTTAAAAACCATTCCCTAACAGCATTTCTTTTATCTGAATTACCACCTCCTGCTTCTACTACGCCTTTAAGTTCATTACTTTCAGAGTTTATTTGTGATAAAAATAAATAAAGTTTTTCTTTACTATCTACTTTTGCTAATTTAAGACATTTATTTAAGTTATATACATCTTGTTGTTCTAAATTTCTATATAGTCTAGTTATTTGTGGATCTGGATTAAATTTAAAGTTTAAATCTTCTTGTACATCATAATCACTTTTATTTTGTCCTACTTTTTCAGTTATTGTTACATTAATATCTGCATATGATGGTAATGATACTTTTTTATTAGCTACCTCAATATATCCACAATGTATTTGAGTCCAACCTATTTTATTCAAATCATTTAATGTAACTTGAATATCTCCAAAATCTTTTACATTTTTATTTAAAAATGCTGTTTCTTTATATAAAATTCCAACATATATTTTACAAGTTGCATAATAATCTCCAGAATTAACTGGTCTTACACTGTTTTCTGTTTCAATTTTATATAAACTTGCTTGTCCAGCATTTTCTAAAAAAGTCTTTAAATCCTTAAAATATATACTATCTATTGTCATAGTTGATGTTTTAACTTTACACGTTATCTTATTTAAACTAGCTTTAAATTCTCCTTTGGATATATTGTAAATATTTTCATTTTCTGTTACATTAATATCTAAATATTTTAAAATCTCTTTTGGCTTATTCACAACTATATCTTTATTATGTAAACAACCTTCAAAATTTTTTAAAATATTATTTTTATGTACCTCTATTAATACTTTTTCTTTATTAAATATGTGTGTATACATTCTATTACTCCTTTATTAAATAGTTTTTTTATAAAAATATCCTGCTTCTAAGTATTTTTTTAATTCTTCTTCAGATAAATTATCTTGTGAAAAATCTAAACTTTCATCTGTATAAAATTCATATTTTTCTTCTTCTACAATTTCCTCTTTTTTAGTTTTAGCTAAAATGTACTTTTGATAAGCCTTTTCATATTCATCATCTAATATTTTATCTTCATCATCATTTAGTGCC
>CALWOZ010000040.1 GCA_944383305.1 uncultured Clostridia bacterium
AATTTACTAATCTTCAAAGAAAAGAACAGGGACAAACAATGTTTGAAATGATATTAAGAAAATTAGATATAAAATATGCAAAAACAAGAATAGCTACACCAAGACATAATGGAAAGGTAGGACGCCTACTTAAATCTTCAAGGCTTTCTAATGTACCATCATATTTTTTAGCCATTTATATATAATTTCCCTACTAATTTTATACCTTATTGAAGCTTTTGTAACCCCATTTTTATTGCATATTTAATAAAACATTGACGAATACTTTATTTGTGGTATTATACATATGATTTCTCCTTTGTAGTTTTTATTTCCAAATTTACTATACCACAAAGGGAAATCTTTTTTTATATTTTTTTGTTACCTATGTATTATACCTCAACATTTTTTAAATTTTTATAATAAATATAGTATAAAACTATACAAATACAAAAATCTTTCTAAACAAATACATATGAAAATATATCCTGATTGTAGACAAAATAGATAGTAGTCTTTATATTAGTTTTACATTTTAATAAAACGCATTTAAAAATTTTAATCACAAGACGAGGCTTTGCCTCGGGTTGTGATTAAAAGCTAGATTTTTAGGGGCTTTAACCCTTGTGAGAGAATTTTACTTTGCTTCAATTTCGAAAAGATGAAAATTCATCTTTTCAAAAGGCTGTAGTCAAAAATCTACAGCCTCATATATCTAAAATCCTTTTATCTTCTATAAATATTCATATATAATAATTTTTATCTATTTTTATATATCATATTATTTTTCTTTTATATATTTTAAAATTTCAGTTGGATTTTCTGCTGCCTTAACTTTTTCATATATTTTTTCAATATTTCCTTGCTCATCTATAATAAAAGTAGTTCTTACAATTCCCATACTTATTTTACCATAAAGTTTTTTTTCTTGCCAAACACCATATGCTTCTATTGCTTGTCTTTCTGTATCTGATAATAAAAGTATTTTTAAATTATGCTTTTGTATAAAATTTTGATGTGACTTTTGACTGTCTTTGCTTATTCCTATAATAATAGTATTATTTTCTTCAAATTCTTCTATATTTTCAGAAAACCCACAAGCTTGTTTTGTACAACCAGGTGTATTATCTTTAGGATAAAAATATAAAATTACTTTTTTACCTAAAAAATCGCTTAAACTAACTTGATTACCATCTTTATCTGGTAAAGTAAAATTTGGAGCTTTTTCGCCTATATTTAACACTTAAATCACTTTCCTCTCTTAAATAGTTATATTTTTTTAAAATTAATTAGAAAAAATAATATTTGTTTCATTAGATAAATGTTCATTATATTGATAATTATCATAATGAAAGTCTTTTAGTTGTTCTATATTTTTTATTTTATTTTTTATAATATATCTTGTCATTTGCCCTCTAGCCATTTTAGCTGATGTTGCAACGGTTTTATATTTTCCGTTTTTAAAAGTCAAAAAGTCTATATTTATAAATGTATCATTACTTTTTAAAAATGGAGTTATAGTTTTACTGTATTCTTTAGAAGCTAGATTAATTATTGGTTTGTTTGTTTTAATTATTTCATTATATATTTTATCGTTCCAAAATTTATACAAATTTTTATTATTATTAATACTTATTTTGCACCCCATCTCTAGTCTATAAGGTTGTATATATGTAAGCGGTTTTAAAACACCATAAAATCCACTTAATATTCTAATAACATTATTTGCAAAGATTATGTCTTCATTATTAAAATCTTCTACACCTATATGTTTAAACACCAATCCATCATAGCATTTTAATGCGTGTCCTTGTTTTTTGTCTATATTAAAGTCTTTAAAGTTACAAAAAGTTTTAAATGCTATTTCTTTGTTAACTTTCATTATAGATTCTATATCTTGAGGTTCAATATTGTTTAATGTTTTAAAAATTTGCTTTGTATCTTCATAAAAAATAGGCTTTTCAAATGGAAATTGTTCAAAATTTTTTATATTCATATTTTTAGCTGGAGATAAGATAACAATTATAAAATCACCTTCTTTATCATTAAACAATTATAGTTTAATAATAATTATTTTCTATCCTTTTGTCAAGTTAAAAAATTTTTTACAAATTACGTATTTTTAATGCTTTATATTTATGCTATAATATAAAAGTTAATATTATTAAAATTAAGGAGGAAAAAATGAGCTATCAAAAAAAGTCTTTTAAAGAAAACTTTAAAATAGAAATAGAAAAGTTAAAAAAAATGTCTTTTAAAGATAAAATGTGGTATATAAAAGAATATTATGGTATACATATATTTCTTACTATTATTGTGCTTTTAATATTTTCATCATTAGCATTTAGTATGTTAAAAAAAGACCCTGCCTTTAATGCTGTCTTTTTAAATAAACCTATGAATTCTACCTCTTATGATAAAATGTACTCTGAATTTTATGAATATGCTAAATTTAAAGATACCAATGATGACTGGGAATTAAAGCCTAATGTTAGTGTTATTTTAAAAGATAATGAAATAGTAAACGGACTTGAATATTTGGCTAAAATAAATGCTATGATAGCAAGTCAAACATTAGATACATTAATAACAGAAGAATATTTTATTAATCATTTTGCCAGTCAAGATATACTATTAAATTTAGAGGAAAGTTTACCATCAGATTTATTAGAAAAATTTAAAAGTAAATTATACTATGTAGAAGGTATAGATGGTGAAAAAAAAGCTTATGCGTTAGATATATCTGATTCACCTATTATAAAAGAAAGTGTATATGTAGCAGGTCCTGTATATTTTTCAATCTTATCTAATAGCAAAAATTTAGATAATTCTATATTATTCTTAAAATATTTGTATAATATGTAATCATGGAAAATTATATAATTTATAATAATAAAAAAATATACTATACACTTATTGTATCTAACAGAAAAACTACTTGTATACAAATAAAAGATTATTCAATAATAGTAAGAACAAATAATTTAACTTCAAAAAAACATATAGAACAATTTTTATTAAAAAATATTAAAAAAATATTAAATGTTTTAGATAGACAAAAGCCTTTAACATATAATGACGGCTCTATAATAAAAATATTTGGTGAAGATTTTATATTAAAAATAACAAGTGAATATAAAGATAATAAAATATATATAGAAAATAATACTATAAACATTTATGTTTCTAACATACAAAATAAACAACAAGAAATTGAACAGTTATTATGTAACTATTATCTTTCTATTCTCAAGCCATATGCTTTAAAATCTTTTGATAATTTTAAAAATATAACTGGTCTTTACCCTAATAAAATTTCATTTAAAAAAATGAAAACTAGATGGGGCAGTTGTTCTTCAAAAAAGAACATATCTTTAAACATATTATTAGCTAAATATAACCACCAGGTTATAGACTATGTTATACTACACGAACTTTGTCATTTGTTAGAAATGAACCATTCTTATAAATTTTGGCATTTAGTAGAAAAATATATGCCAAATTATAAGCAAATTAAAAAATTATTAAATAACTCTTAGTTTAAAGGTACATTTTATATACATTATTCATAAAAATATATATAGGTATGTTTACAAATTAATATTTTATGATATTTTTCATAAAATTATTATTAATTATTGCTAAATTATATAAAATACCTTATACTATAAAAAACTGTGTTTTTAAACAATATTTAATTTTATTAAAATATATCCAATACGAAGGGGGTTAAATAATTGTTAATTGTTAAAAAATTTGGCGGAACTTCTGTTGCCAATGCAGAAAGAGTTAGAAACGCTGCTAAAAAAATAGTAGATGAATATGACAAAGGTAATAAAGTCGTTGTTGTCCTTTCTGCTCAAGGAGATACCACAGATGAGCTTATAGAAAAAGCTAAAGAAATAAATCCTAAATGCTCAAAACGAGAACTTGATATGCTTCTTGCTACTGGTGAACAACAGTCCGTTGCCTTGATGGCTATGGCTATACACGCTATGGGATATCCTGCTATTTCTTTAAATGCTAGTCAATGTGGTATTAGTGCTACGTCTACCTATGGTAACTCTAGAATAAAAAATATAAATATAAATAGGATAAATGCTGAACTTGATAAAAAAAATATTGTTATTATAACAGGCTTTCAAGGCATAAACAAATATGGCGATATAACAACCCTTGGCAGAGGTGGTTCAGATACATCTGCTGTTGCACTTGCTGCTACATTAAAAGCCGATTTATGTGAAATATTTACAGACGTAGATGGTGTTTATACTGGTGACCCACGAATTATAAAAAATGCTAAAAAACTTGAAGTAATTAGCTATGATGAAATGTTAGAACTTGCATCTTTAGGTGCTAAAGTTCTTCATAATCGTTCTGTTGAATTAGCTAAAAAATACAATGTAAACTTGGTAGTTCGCTCTAGCTTAACAGATGCTGAAGGAACTGTCGTAAAGGAGGAAGCTTTTGTGGAAAAGATGATTGTTACAGGCGTAGCTGTTGATAAAAATGTTGCTAGAATATCTGTTATGGGTGTTCCTGATGTTCCAGGTATGGCATTTAAAATATTTTCTAATTTATCTAAATTTAAAGTTAGTGTAGATATTATATTACAATCTATCGGTAGAGATAGTACAAAAGATATATCTTTTACTGTATCTAGAGATGAATTAGAACCTGCTCTTGCTGCTTTAGAAGATTTAAAAGGTAAAGTACCTTTTGAAAGTATTAGCTATGATGAAACAATAGCTAAAGTTTCTATTGTTGGAGCTGGTATGGATACAAACTCAGGCGTTGCATCTGATTTATTTGAATCTTTATATTCTTCAGCTATAAATGTTAATATGATTTCTACATCTGAAATTAAAATATCTGTTTTAGTCGATGAAAAAGATGCTGAGCGTGCTGCTAATGCTATTCATGATAAATTTGTAAATTAAAAACTAGACCACCTATTTATTAGGTGGTCTAGTTTTTTAAATGTTGTTTACCGTTTTTAGTGACGTTTAAAATATTAAATAATAAAATATATTTGGATATTAAAATATTTTAGGTTAAATATTATATAAAATAAGTATATTTTAATAACAAACTTTCGCCACAACTATTGACAAACAACCTTTTTAAAATATATGTAAAATAAAAATATCTCTTATTATATTTCACCATAGGCTATTAAAGGCTCTCCTTTATTTACTCCCAATATATGAGTTAAATATAGTACAACTCCATTTGTTTGTGATTTATATCTTTTAATAATATTTCCATCATAGTCTATCAAATCACCCAAAATATCCCCTTCTTTTATTTTTTCACCTACTTGTTTATAACAATACCAAAAGCCTTTTTCACTTGCTTCATCATAAAAAGCCTTTTTAATCTCTTTAGGTGGATTATTAATACTATTATATTTTTTTATTCCCATAAAATCCATAATTTCATATATATTTCTTTTACACTCTTCTACTTCCTGTCTTGTCCATTTTCCAGCACTACCTCTTTCTAATAATAAAGCTGGTATGTTACATTTTGTAGCATAACTATATAAACCATTGCTAGCAGTAGATGGAACTTTATAGCAAATAGATAGTCTATCTGTTGCTTGTCTAGTTATAGTTTCTATTTTTTTACCAGATGCTACTGGAAAAAACACTAAAGGAATCATTGTTTCAAATATATCTCCACTATGAATATCTAATATAAAATCTGCTTTTTTATATAATTCTTTTTCTATAATATAAGCTATTTTTTCACTCATAGTCCCATTTATATCACCTGGAAAGCATCTATTTAGATTTTTACCATCTTCAGCAACAATCTGCTTTAATCCATTATAAAATCCACTTTCATTTACAACTGGTATAAATATAATTCTTCCTGATATATCTTTTTCATCTATTTCATTTATTATTTCTCTTACTGCTTGTATACCAACATATTCACAACCGTGTACACCAGCTGTGACTACAAGTGTTTTCCCTTCTTTGTTTCCGTTTATTACTGTTCCTTTTATACTTTTATATTGTGTAATATTTATACTAATTTGTTCTTTATTACCAATCATTTAACGTTCCTCCATAAAACTAGCAAATAAATTAGCTACATATTTTCCTATAAATTTATAATACATTTTATACTTACCAGATTATAAAACTATATGTTTTTATATATAATTTATAATGTTTTTTATATTTTTAATAAGTTATATTATAATGTTTATTAAATTCACAAAAACTTCTATAAATAACTAATATACACTCATAAGTTAGTATCATTCACACTTTACCTACAATTTAAACTTTACTTATTTCTATTTATTATGTTTTTAAAATTTTTCGCTAAATCTATACCTACTTTTTCATAATCTTCTATATTACCTATTTTTTCTTTTATAATATAATTATTATCGTCTGCATAAAAACCTTTTAGTTTTATAGTATTATTTTCTATTGTAGCAAAAGCACTTATAGGCAAACTACAACCACCGTTTAATTCTCTAACAAAAGAACGTTCACATTTTGCTTCATATTCTGAATATTTATCATTTAAAAACTCTAAATAAGAATAGTCTTGTCCTTTTTTACCTTGTATAGCTATTATTCCTTGACAACAAGCTGGTATTATTTCATCACTTGTAAATATTTTATGTATTCTATGTTCAAGGTTTAACCTTTTTATACCTGCATAAGCTAAAACAAGTGCTGAATATTCTCCACTATCTAATTTTTCAAGTCTTGTTAATATATTCCCTCTTATAGATTTAAAATTATAATCTTTATATATTTTTTTAAGCTGAAAAGTTCTTCTTTTACTACTAGTTCCTATTGGCTTATTTATGTCTATGGTATTAGTACCTTTAGGTAATATTAAAACATCTAATGGATTTTCTCTTTTTAAATATGCAATTATAGGTAAATTTTCATCTATATCCATAGGCATATCTTTTAAACTATGAACAGAAATATCTGTTTTGTTTTCTATTAAAGCCTTGTCCAATTCCTTTATAAATAAACCTTTCCCCCCTATTTTATCTAATGTTTTATTAAGTATAATATCACCTGTTGTTTTCATTGTTACAAGTTCTATATCCATATTAATATATTTTTCTTTTAACTGTCTTATTACAATATTAGATTGTTCTACTGCTAATTTACTTTCTCTGCTCCCTATCTTTACTTTCAAAATTTTAACTCCCCTTTAATTTAAAAAATCTTTAATTTTATTTTTTATATTTTTTATTAATTTATGATTTTTTCCATTACCACATATTCCTATTGTATAGCTTTCTTTATAAATAACTCCAGGAAAGAAAAAGTCGCATTTATTTTTATCACTAGCCACATTAACTATAATATTATTTTCTTTACAATCAAAATATATTTTATTATTTATATTATTATCATTTGTAATAGCTAATACTATAAAGGCATCTTTTAAATACTTTTTATTATAACTATCTTTTATAATATTTATATTATTTATATTGTAAAAATCTTTTAAAATTTCTGGTGCTACAATAGTTATATTACATTTTGAATTTATTAATACTTTTACACGTCTTAAAGCTATTTTACCTGCTCCAAATACAACTATATTTTTATTTTCTAAATTTATAAACATAGGAAAATACATTATATATCATCACCTAAATAATTTTTTATCTTCTATATACATACTATTTTTTTCAACTATTATAATTTTTATTTTTTAATAACATTAACTACTAACTATATTTTATTATTTTTTTCATATGTTTCTAATAATTCTTTTCCAATTTTAGTTTTAAATATTGTTTTTATTTGTTGTATTCTGTCTTGGTTATAATCACTTTCATAGAAGTTTATAATTAAATCAGCTTCTATTAAAATTTGTAAACTTTTGCAATGTTCTTCATAATAATTATGATGATTTAAAACTAATTGTATAACTTTAGAAATATATGATTTATTATAATTTGCATTTAATAAAAATTTTTCAACAAGCATAGGTGCAAATTTTTTTTGATTTTCTTGACTTGCATCTCCATTACAATGTTGCTTAGCATATTTAATAGCAATATCGTGTAAAATTGCTGCAGCTCTTAAAATAATTTTTTCTTCTTCGCTTATATCTTCATATTCACAAAATAAACTTACTAAAGAATATACTTTTAAAATATGTTGTGTTCTACGCTTATGACCTTCTTCATATTGTAAAGCTTCTAATAATAGCTTTTTTTCATTATTTACCATTTATTTTTAATCCTTTCAATAAAAGTTCTTACCGTATAATAATTAATATTATATTTAAAATATATTGTATTTGCAATATATTTTAAATATAATTAGGTATAATTTATGATTTTAAAATTATGTAAATAAATGTTTTAGTTGTAGAGTTTTAATATTACTCAATAACCATATAAAATATTAAAAAATTAAACTTTTTGCATATTTAAATTTAATAAAATTTAAGAATATTTTTAAATTATATATATTTATAATAAAAAAAGAGCATATTTTTGCTCTTTTTTCTCTTTTTATATTATAAATATTTTTATTTATTTAAACAATTTGTTAAATCATTTTGTACATTGCTTATAGGTTTTATATCAAATGTATCTACTAAATATTTTAATACATTTTCACTTAAAAATGCTGGTAATGTTGGTCCAATATACATTCCCTTTAAGCCTAAAGATAAAAGTGCTAATAAATCTGCTACTGCTTTTTGTTCATACCAAGATAATATTATTGAAAGAGGTAGACTATTTATATCTGTTTCAAACGCATCTGCTAATGCTAATGTTATTTTTACAGCAGAATATGCATCGTTACATTGTCCAACATCTAAAAGTCTAGGTATACCACATATATCTCCAAACTCTAACTTATTAAATCTATATTTACCACAAGCTAAAGTTAATATTACACAATCTTTTGGAACATTTTGGGCAAATTCTGTATAATAGCTTCTTCCTGGTTTTGCACCATCACAGCCACCTATTAAAAAGAAACGTTTTATATCTCCAGATTTAACTAAATTAATTATAGTATCTACGTTTTTTAATAAAGCATTATGTCCAAAACCTACAGTTATTTCTTTGACTTCTTGGTCTTCATCAAATCCACCTAATTCTAAAGCTTTATTTATTATTTCACTAAAATCTTTAACACCATCTTCATTTTTACCTATATATTTTATGCCTTCCCAACCAACTACACTTGTTGTAAATATTCTGTCTTTATAGGAATCTTTAGGTTTCATAATACAGTTAGTTGTCATAAGTATACACCCAGGTATATTATCAAACTCTTTTTGTTGATTTTGCCACGCTCCACCAAAATTACCTACTAAATGAGAATACTTATTTAATTCTGGATAGCTATGACAAGGTATCATTTCTCCGTGAGTATATATATTAATTCCCTTTCCTTCAGTTTGTTTTAATAACATTTCTAAATCTTTTAAATCGTGACCTGAAACTATTATAAATGGTCCTTTTTTAATATTAACATTTACTTTTTTAGGTTCTGGATGCTTATATGTGTTTGTATTAGCTTCATCTAATTTTTTCATAACATTAACAGATGTGCTTCCTGTTTCCATAGCCAACTGAATTAAATCTTCCAACTTTAACTCATCATTTGTAACCAAAGATAAAGCTTTAAAATAAAACATATCAACAGAATCATCATAATACCCTAATTCTCTAGCTTGGTGTCCATAAGCTGAAATACCTTTTAATCCATATATAATGGTTTCTCTTAATGAACGTATATCTTTATCTAATTTTTCATCATACATTATTCCTGCACGAATAGAATCTTGTAACATTTCACTTCTTGTTTTAGGTAAGTTATATATAGCTTGTTCATAATTTATTTTTTCATTAATACATTTAGCTCTTAATTCTTCTTTTATTTTTTGTGATTCTTTTAATAAACTTTCATGAACGTCTAAATCAAAATTAACATTAGTAAGTGTTGTAAATAGACTGTTTTCAACAAATTTTACTATTTTTTTGTCTATATTTTCTCCTTTTTCAATTAATGTATGTGCATATAGACTTATACCTTTTAATTGATAAATTAATAAATCTTGAAGTCTTGATATTTCAGGTGTTTTTCCACAAACTCCTATTTTAGTACACCCTGTACCTCCTGCTGTTTGTTCACATTGATAGCAAAACATTTTTTCCATAATAAATCTCCTTTATAAATATTTACAAAAAATAAAATATATAATATAATTCATTATACATTAATTCAATTTATAAATATGTTGTATAAACAACAAAAAAGGAGATTTTAATGAAAAAATACATACAAAAATTAGTAAATTCAAAATTATTTTTTAATATGGTGGAAAATGAAATAGAATCTGTACTTCATTGCCTATCTGCAAATGTAAAATCATATAAAAAAGGTGAATACATTTTTAATGTTGGAGATACTATTGAAAATATAGCTTTAATAATTATGGGAAATATCCATTTAGAAAAAGAAGACTTTTTAGGGAATAAAACTATTTTGTCCCACATATCTGAAAACGATATATTTGGTGCATCTTATTATTATAACAATGAACCTATTTCATTTAATATAATAAGTTCATCTGATAGTATAATTATGTTTCTTAATATAAAAAAAGCCTTTGATATGTCTTATAGATGCTGTCCTTTAAACATAAAAATATCAAAAAATTTTATAGATATTATATTAAGAAAAAATAGAACAATAACCAAAAAAATAGAACATATCTCCCAAAGAACAATTAGAAATAAATTAGTATCTTATTTATCTGAAGAAGCATTTAGAAATAATTCTAATTCATTTTATATAAAGTTTAATAGACAACAATTGGCAGATTATTTATGTATTGATAGAAGTGCTTTATCAAATGAACTATCTAAAATGCGTAATGAAGGAATTTTAAATTTCTCTAAAAACTACTTTGAATTAAATAATAAGTTTAATTCATTAAATTTTTAAATTAATGTTTATTTCTATTAAAAATTAACTAAGTTTTAATTAAATAAATTAGTCATTTTTTAATAATAAAAAAAGACCTTATAAAGTTATAAAGTCTTTTTTAAATAATATTTATTTAACTTTTGATTTAATTGTATCAATAAATTTAATAAAAGCTTTTTTACCTATTTCATTTCTTTTAAATACCCCACAACATTCCAAAACTTTTAAAAACACTTTTCCTATTTCAATTTGTAAAATTTCTTCTATATTATTTTCATTAAAAGAATAATTATTTTTAAAGCTATTAAACCATTCTAAATGTTTTTCAATTTTTTCATTTTTAGACTTTTCATTGTTAATAATATAGTCTTTTAAAAGCTTCATTTCATACTCTAATCTAGATGGTAAAACAGCAAGTCCCATAACTTCAATAAGTCCAATATTTTCTTTTTTAATATTATGAAGTTCTTGATGTGGGTGGAATACACCTAAAGGATATTTATCGGTTGTAATATTGTTTCTTAAAACTAAGTCTAATTGATATTTATTTTCACAAATTCTTGCAATAGGGGTTATAGTATTGTGAGGTGTTTTATCCGTAAAGGCATAAATACCAACAGTTTCATCAGAATATCCTTGCCAAATTTTTAAAATATCACTAGCTAATTCTATAATATTTTGTTTATTTTCACTTTCAAGCCTTAAGACAGACATAGGCCATTTAACAATTCCAAGCTTTACCTCTTTATATTTATGTATTTCAAAAGTTTCTTCAAAAGGAGCTCTTTCAAGTGTAAATTGGTATCTTCCTGCTTGATAGTGGTCGTGAGATAATATAGACCCTCCAACAATAGGTAAATCTGCATTTGAACCTATAAAATAATGAGGAAACATATCCAAAAAATCTAAAAGTTTTATAAATGTAGCCTTTTCAATTTTCATAGGTGTATGAGAAAAATTAAAAACTATAGAGTGCTCATTATAATAAACATAAGGTGAATATTGTAATCCCCAATGTTCATTATTAATTAAAATAGGTATAATTCTATGGTTTTGTCTAGCTGGGTGATTAGCTCCACCAGCATAGCCTTCATTTTCCTTACATAAAAGACATTTAGGATAATTTGAGGACACTTTATTTTTTTGAGAAACAATATCTTTAGGGTCTTTTTCTGGTTTAGATAAGTTTATTGTAATATCTAAATCTCCATATTCTGTGGTATATTTCCACTTTTTGTCTTTTTTAATTCGATATGTTCTTATATAGTCTGTTGACTGGCTAAAGTCATAATAATAATTTGTAGCAGTTTTTGGGCTTTGATTATAAAGTTGCCAAAATTTTTTAATTACTTCGCTAGGTCTAGGTGTAAGAACTCCCATTATTTTTGTATCAAATAAATCTCTATTATTAGTTGTATCCTCAAAAAAATCTTGTTGTATGGCATAATTTAACATACCATCTAATATTTCTTTTAAATTATAATTTTTATCAACTTGATTAATTTTATAATCATCTATACAAAATAATTCTAAAAGCCTATTTCTAGTAAATACAATATCTTCTTTTTCTATTAAGCCTTTTTCTATACCATATTTTAACAAGGCTTCAATAGCAATTTGAATGTTCAATTTTATCACCTCCTAATTATTGTCAAATCCATTTGGATTTAAGCTATGCCATTTCCACGCTGATTTAATAATTTCTTCAAGACTATTACGTGTAGGGTTCCATTTTAAAACCTCTTTTGCTTTTTGACTAGATGCAACTAAAACTGCCGGATCCCCTACTCTTCTTTCTGAGATTACAGCTTTAATATCCTTACCAGTAACTTTCTTTGCTGTTTCAATAACTTCTTTAACAGTAAATCCAACACCATTACCTAAATTAAATGTATTGTTTTCTCCACCTTTTAATAAATATTCCATAGCTAAAATATGTGCATCGGCAAGGTCACTTACGTGAATATAATCTCTTATACAAGTTCCGTCTTTTGTGTTATAATCATCACCAAAAATATTTATTTGTTCTCTAGTTCCGTTAGCTACTTGTAAAATAATAGGTATTAAATGAGTTTCTGGATTATGTGCCTCGCCAATTGTTCCATCTTTATATGCTCCACAAGCATTAAAATATCTTAAAGAAACATAGTTTAAATTATGCGCCTTACTAACCCACTTAAACATTTTTTCCATAGCAAGTTTAGTTTCGCCATAAGTATTAGTTGGCTCAGTTTTATCACTTTCTAATATAGGTATATTTTCAGGCTCGCCATAAGTTGCTGCAGTAGATGAAAATACTATTTTTGTAATATTATTCTCAATCATAGCCTCAAGCAAAACTTTAGTTCCAATCAAATTATTATCGTAATATTTAAGAGGATTTTCCATACTTTCTCCAACAAGTGAGTTGGCGGCAAAATGTATTATTCCATCTATATCATTTTCCTTTTTAAAAACCTCATTTAAAAAGGTTTTATCTCTTAAATCACCTTCATAAAATTTAGCATCTTTGTGTATAGCTTGTTTATATCCTGTTTCAAGATTATCTATAATAACAACCTTGTGATTTTTATTAATAAGTTCATAAACTGTGTGTGAGCCAATATATCCGGCACCACCTAAAACTAAAACTTTCATTATATTACACCTCTTTAATTATAATTTCATTGTACCATTACCTATTTGAACAGTATAAAAGCTAGGTTCATATCCTATTTTTTCTTTATATTTTGTACCAACAACTTGAATAAATTGGTCTATACAATCTTCTTTTACAATACTTATTGTACAACCTCCAAAGCCAGCTCCCGTCATTCGTGAACCTATAACTCCCTTTTGTTGTTGGCTTATTTCAACTAAAGTATCTAATTCAACACCTGTAACCTCATAAAGCTCTTTTAAAGATTTATGAGATTCATTTAAAATCTTTCCAAACTGTTCTAAATCATTTTGTTTAAGTAATTCAACAGCTTTTTTAGTTCTTTCATTTTCATAAACAACGTGAGTTGCTCTTTTAAGGCAAATTTCATCTTCAATTCTATGCTTTATTGCCTCAAATTCATCAATAGTTAAATCTGCTATATTTTTAACTTGTTTATATTTTTGAATAAAGCTTAAAGCTTTTTCACACTCAGTTCTTCTTTCATTATATTTAGATTCGTTCAATTTTCTTTCTTTATTTGTGTTAGATATAATAATTTTATAATTATCTAGCTTAGCTGGTATGTATTTATAATCTAAAGTATCTGTGTTTAAAAAAATTGCATAGTCCTTTTTACCCATAGCAATAGCAAATTGGTCCATTATACCACAGTTTACACCAATAAATTTATTTTCTGCAATTTGGCTTAAAATAGAAGCTTCTATCATATCTATCTTTATGTTATATTCATCTATTAAAATTTTGCTAATCAAAAGTTCTAAAGAAGCTGAAGACGAAAGGCCAGAACCATTTGGAATATTTCCATAGCATAAAAATTCAAATCCTTGCTCAATCTTTCCAAATTTTTGACCAAAAGACCAAATAACTGCCTTAACATAATTTACCCAGTTATCTTTTTTATCATATTTAAAATCTTTTAAACTAAATTCAATAATATCTAAATCTTCAAAATTCATAGAATAACATAAAACTTTATCGTCTTGTCTTTTTCTAAAAATCCCATAAGTACCAATGCTTAAAGCACAAGGAAAAACATTACCACCATTGTAGTCAATATGCTCACCTATTAAGTTTACTCTTCCTGGAGAAAAAAATTTTTGAATATTTTCATTTGTTCCAAACTTATCACAAAAAACTGCTTCCATTTCTTTAATCATATAGACACTCCTTTACAATTTTTTAAATTTACATAGGTTAGTATATACCTTTTTATATTTTATATATTTATAGAATAGAAGAAAGGTTATATTTTTAGACAAAACTTTCTATTTTATTATAATGTATACCTTCTTTACCTTTTATGGTTTTAATAGTATAAAATCATACTCTCTCTAAATACGAATATACTTACATATTATTTTAGATTATGTACCCAAAGGACGAATAAAACCAGTTATTGTTTTAAACTTAAAATACAAAATATCTAATTTTAGTAAGGTTAACTTATCTTTTAAATTTTATAAGTCCTAATTTTATTTCTTCTATTATTTAAAAAAGTCATTGTTCATAAATTTTTCTGTATTGTATAACTTATCCTAAAATTTTAAAATTTAATATTATTAAAATTGTATAGCTTATCTTTTCTATATTTAGACGGTGAAACCCCTGTAAACTTTTTAAACATTCTGATAAAAGATGACTCACTTTCATAACCTAAAATATTTGATATAACACATATAGAATAGTCTGTAACGTGTAAAAGCTCAGAGGCTTTTGTAATTTTAAATTTTAATAAGAACTCTTGTGGAGTCATATTTAAGTTTTTCTTAAAAATATGTGTTAAATAACTTCTGTTTAAATTTAAGTAATTTGCAATTTCATTAACTGTAATAGAATTTTTATAATTTAAGTTTACATATTCTAGTGCCTTTTGAATATATAAATTGTCTAAATTATAATTTAATTTAAAACTTTCTGAATACTTTTGTTCTATATTACATTCTTCTAAGATTATCTCAGAAATAAATTGAAGTAATAATCCTTGTATAAAAAATTCTGTTTTTACACCAACTTCTTTTTGTTCTAGCATAAGCTCAACATACTTTTTTAATTGTTCACCCTTATTGCTGTCAAAAACTAAATTATCTTCATTTAAGCCACAAAGGTTTAAATATTCTTCTGCTCGACTACCAGAAAAGGCAACCCATAAATAAGTCCACGGGTCTTTTTCGTCTGCTTTATAAAAAGTTACTTCATTAGGATAAATTAAAAATCCTTGACCCTTTTTTATATTATATTCCTTATCTTTAACAAAATAAGTACCTTTACCATCTAAACAAAAATGTATTAAATAACAATTTCTTATAGCAGGTCCAAAGGAATGTGAAGGTACACATTCCTCAAAACCACAAAAAATCATATACAAAGTATTAAAAATACTATTTTTAAATTGAAGAAAAGAATTCATACTTTACACCGACCTTTCTAATTAATATAATTAAAATTAATACTTATTTTGATTATACCATTAAATAGGTGTAAAAAAAAGTTACTTTTTCTTAATAATATAAATTCTTGAATGATAATCTCCATTTGTTCCATCATATTTTTCTCTAATTTCACCAGAAGAAATATCTGAAACAATAAGTCCTAAGTTCATAAGTTCATCTCCATAATTAACAGTATCATTAATAGAAACATAATATTCTGCATTAGGGTCTAGTCCAAATAATTTTATTCTTTTAAAGCTAGTATTTACTTCTTGTAAAGGTCTATAAAATCCTACAAGAGAAGTTTTTTTGTCTTCTGAAACAACTTGCCACGCTGTAAATTTTTCTTCAAAAGGGCTAGAAATTCTATAAAACTTTCCTTGTTGAATTAACTCTCTATGTTCTTTCATAAATTCAACTTGTTCTTTAACTTTTTCTTGTTCTTCATTAGTTAAATTGTTTAAATCTAATTCATAACCAAAAGTTCCAAAATAAGCTACATTTGCTCTTGTTTCAATAGGTGTATTTCTAAAAACTTGATGGTTAGGAATTGCCGAAACGTGTGAGCCTATACTGCTAATAGGATAAACTATAGAAGTTCCATATTGAATTTTTAATCTTTCAATAGCATCACTATCATCAGATGCCCAACATTGAGGTGCATAATATAACATACCTGGGTCAAACCTTGCTCCACCACTTGCACAAGATTCAAACAATATATGAGGAAACTTACTAATTAATTTTTCATATAGTCTATAAACACCTAAAATATATTTGTGCATAAGCTTTCCTTGATATTCACTATCCATACCACTAGAAAAGGCTTCACTCATACATCTATTCATATCCCATTTAATATAGCTTATTTGCGCCTCTGAAATAACCTTATCAAGCATTTTATAAATATGTTCTACAACCTCTTCTCTTGAAAAATCTAATATATATTGATTTCTTCCATGAGATAAATTTCTATTAGGTGTTGCTAAAACATACTCTGGGTGCTGTCTATAAAGGTCACTATCTTTATTAATCATTTCAGGCTCTATCCAAAGCCCAAATGAAAGACCTAATTCATTTACTTTTTTAGAAAGTCCTGTTATCCCACTAGGAAGCTTTTTAATATTAGGATACCAGTCTCCAAGCCCTTTTGTATCTTGGTTTCTTTCACCAAACCAACCATCATCTAAAACAAATAACTCAAGTCCTAACTCTTTAGCTTTTTTGGCAATGCTTAATATTTTTTCTTCATTAAAGTCAAAATAAGTGGCTTCCCAATTGTTAACTAATATAGGTCTTACTTTATCACGCCATTGCCCTCTTGCAAGTCTAGTTCTATAAAGAGTGTGATAAGTTTGACTCATTTTATTAAGCCCTTCATTAGAATAAACTGTTACAACCTCTGGTGTTTGAAATTCTTCACCATTTTTTAAACCCCAACTAAAGTTGTGTGGATTAATACCAAGGGTAACTCGTGAAACGTCATAAGTATCTACTTCAACCTGAGCCAAAAAGTTCCCACTATAAACTAAACTAAAACCATAAACCTCTCCAAAAAATTCGTCTGTATTAAAACGTTTAAGAGCAATAAATGGGTTGTAGTTAGAACTACTACAACTTCCTCGCATACTATAAATACTGGTTATACCGTGGTCAAGTTTTCTTGTCTTAACAGTTCTTTCTCTAGACCAGGCACCCGTTAATTCTATCATTTCATATTTACAGTCTGGCAAATCCACAGAAAAACTCATAGCATTAGTTAAAACTAGCTTTTCATCACTATATGATTTAAACTTAGCATTTCGTGTTATAACAGGTAGCTTTTCATAAATTGTGTAAGAAAGAGTAATCTCTGTTTTAATGACTTCATCATAAATTAAAATTTCCAAAGTTGTAGCCTCTTCATCTTTTTCAACATATGTTGCTGGCAATCCTTTTAAAGACTTTTTACCTTTAAATATATTGTGTGATTTATATTTAAACTCTGTTATTCTACTACCATTTTCTTGTAATATTTCATAAGCTGGGTATCTCATATCCCCCGCTCCATAAGACGGATATTCTTGTTTTAAATGCTCCATAGAAAACTCTGAGTTTTCAAAATAACAAGGTGCCATAGGTCTTCTTTTAATTTCCACTAAGTGAGAAAAGTCTTCTCTGTGGTTTATTTTTTTTCCATAGTATAAATGTCCCAATTGTCCATTTTCTAAAACTTTAATAATATAGCTTATTTCATTGTTAAATAAATGAAATTCTTTAGATTTTTCATTAAATATAATACTCATAGTTTAATTCTCCATAATAATTATTTTTTATAAATTAATATCTTGTAAATTAGTGCCTTTTAAGTTAACATCTTGCAAGTTAGTATCTTGTAATTGATTAGAATTAAAAGCTTTTTCTTTTGCTTCTCTTTTTAATACTAAAACATTTAATATATTTTCAAAGAATTTTCCTTCAAGCTTATAGAAAGTTTTATAAATTATAAAACTTATAACTATAAATATAGAAGGTAAAACACACATTGCAAATCTCATGCCATTTAAAGTTGACGCTGATTGAACTGCATTTGGAACATATCCTGTCAGTTCAAGAACAAAACCACCAATTAAAGTAGAAAAGGCACTTGTAAGTTTAACAAGAAGAGTTTGTAAAGAAAATGTTACCCCTTCATTTCTTGAGTCAAATTTATATTCACCATAGTCAACAACATCTGCCAAAACTATAGTAACAACCCCTAATTGAAGTCCAGACCCAAATTTAATAAGTATACCAGAAATAGCAGTTAAAATAGCATTTTGTGGTGCAATAAATCCAGTTACACCAAGTAATATAAATCCTAATATAGGAACTATACTTGCAATTAAATAACATTGTTTTCTTGTAATTTTTTTAGATAATTTAGGAAATAAGAATAAACCAGTAATTTCAGAAATACCAGCAAATAATGTAAAAATTCCAAAAAGCCCCTCAGAACCTGCCACATATATAAAATAATAAGTAGATATTGCTCCCATCATTTGAGTAGCAAAATTAAATGTAAGAATACTTAAAATAGCAATTAAAAGTTGGTCATTTTTAGTAATAACCTCTAACATTTTTTTGAATGTAGTTTTTTCAGCAGGCATATTAGATCCATTTGATATACCATCAGCAGATTTAACATTAAAACAAGTTATAAGTATGGTTATTATAAATATAACAGATATTAAAATGGAAAATAAAAAATATCCTTTATGAGCATCACCAACAGAACCTCCAGTATTTCCAAGATAGTCTATAATTTTTAGTCCAAAACTACCAACAGTTAGTCCTCCTAAGCTTGCAAAAATTCTAGGGATAACAACCATTTTTTCCCTTTCTTCTTTATTTGTTGAAAAGTTAGAAAGCATCGCCCAATATGGTATATCCATAATAGTATAAGTCATTCCCCAAAGAACGTATAGTATGACTGTAACTGTAGCAAGAACTTTACCACTAATGCCCCAATCTGCAAATAATATTATAATAACAAATGAATTTAAAATAGTCCCTATTAATAACCAGGGTCTAAATTTTCCCCAGCGAGTTTTTGTATTATCTACAATAACACCCATCATTAAATCATTAATAGCATCCCAAAATCTTGCTGCAAAAACAAAAAGTCCTACAAATCCTGCCCCTAAACCTAAAACATCTGTACAATATAGCATAAAAAAAGAACCAACAATGGCATAAGCCATATCTTTGCCTAATGCTCCTATTCCATAAGAAAGTTTTTCTTTATTAGAAATTTTTTGTGTACTCATTTTAATGACCTCCTTTCTCAAGACCTTCTAACCTTAAATATATCTTCACCTTGTTCAACATTATCAGAACTTATAACTTCAATTAAATTTTCATCAATATTTGTAAAAATTATTGGAGTTATAGTAGATAAATTATTGGATTTAATATACTCTAATTCAAATTCTATTAAAACGTCACCTTTTTTAACACTTTTTTCAGCAGTTGTATTACACTTAAATTTTTCCCCTTTTAACTTGTATGTATTTATTCCTACGTGTATTAAATATTCAACTCCATTTATAGCTCGTATAGCTATAGCGTGTTTTGTTTCAAAAGCAAACATAACTATACCATCTGTTGGAGCAATAATTGTATTACTTTCAGGAATAATAGCAAATCCAGATCCAAATCTCTTGCTAGCAAAAGCTTCATCTGGTGTTTGTGATAATGGTATTAGCTTTCCTTTAACAGGACTTGCAAATATAATTTCTTTTTTTCTCCAAAGCATTTAGCTCCCTCCTTAAAATTAATTTTTTTAGTATGGTATTTATTATATCATAATATATCACATATTTTTGTTTTAAATGTTGTGTTTTATTGTCTTAATGTTATATCTTTTTTTAATATATATATTTATTAATTAGATATTTTGTATGTTTTTCACGAATTATTTTTAATTTTTTATAATATTTGTTATATATTTATTAATAATTTTTATTTCATCATAAAACTCTCTTGTATTATACATTAATAAAAAATTTATCCCAAAATTTTAAAACAAAGCTTTATATTTTATTATAAATATAAAAAAAGGAGAATTTATCTCCTTTTTTAATTCATTAATTATCCTTGTGACATTAGTATTGTTATATATAACTTATTTTATAAATATCTTACAAAAACAAACTCCCATCTATATTTACAACATAAACCTCCTTTATTGTATTTTCATAGTTATATTATCTTTTAATAATCCCCATTTGTTATTACACCAATTCATTTTTTAAATACAGTTAACATCATAATGCCTTAAACCATTTTAAATTTTAATATTATATTTTTTCTTTATATAATCAAAATTAATACATTCCTCTAAGTTATACTTATGATAAAATAAAAATAAATCACTCATTTATAACTTTTTATCATTTATCAAATAATTTAAGGTTTTAGCTTGATTGTTTATAATTAAAAATAATAATATAAAAAATAAAGCTAAGATAAATAAATTATCTTAGCTTTATTTTTTAACAAATTTTTTTAAGTATCAAAAGTTTTTGTCCTGGATAAATCAAATCTGGATTTTCAATGTCATTAATTTTTACTATATCATCTACTGTAGTATTAAACTTTTTAGCTAAATTCCAAAGAGTATCTCCTGGTTGTACCACATATGATGCTGTCAAGACAGGACATAAAACTTTTAAATATTTACACCTTTATTGTATATTTCATCAGATGATAAATCAATGTAATTATTCTTTTTATGTTTACTTTATCAATAATAATCCAAGCTTTTATTGTTTCAATAAGGTAAACTTTTTGTCTTTTTTCATTTTTTGCCTCTACTTTATTGACAATAGTATAATTTTAACTTTAATTTTTTTAATAAATTAGAATTTTTATCTTTTTCAAAATTTTTACGACTAATTTATTTATAATGATTTAATTTTTGTTAGTAGCTTTTTTTATATCCATCTCTTCAACAGTTTTTCTAATATTTTCAATTTTAGTTTTAAGTGTTTGGGAAATAGATTTTGTTTCTTTAATAGTGGCTAATAAATCATCTGTTGTTATAGTGTCTTTATTATTTATAAAAGCTTCTTCAATAGTATCTTTTATTATATATTCTAAATCTGCTCCATTATATCCATCAGTTTCTTTAGCAAGTTTATAAATATCTATATCTCTATTAAATTTATTACGTTTTTTTAAATGTATTTTTATAATATCTGTTCTTTCATTAACATTAGGTAAGTCTGTAAAAAATATCTCATCAAATCTACCTTTTCTTAAAAATTCAGGTGGTAGATTTGATATGTCATTAGCTGTAGCAACAACAAAAACCGTATTTTCTTTTTCTTGTAACCAAGTTAAAAGTAAACCAAAAAGTCTAGTAGTAACTTCACTAACACCACTTCCTATACCTGCAAATGCTTTTTCTATTTCATCTATCCAAAGTACACAAGGGCTAATAGCTTCAGCTAAATCAAGTGCTTTTCTCATATTCTCTTCAGATTCACCAACATATTTACCTAAAAGCCTACCAACATCAAGACGAACAAGGGGAACATTAAATAAGCTAGATGTAACCTTAGCAGTTAAACTTTTACCACAACCAGGCATACCAACTATCATAATACCTTTAGGAACATCAACACCACTTTCTTTAGCTTTACCAAGGTTTTTAAAAATTTTAGCTTTTCGTTCTAGCCAATTTTTTAAAGTTTCAAGCCCTCCAATGTCATCAATACCCTCTTTAAAATTAATTATTTCAAGCATACTAGATTTCTTTACAAGTTGCTCTTTTTCTTTTAGTATTAAATCTTTGTCTTGCATTTCTATTGTACCACTATTTTGATAAGCTAAATTTAAAATTTGTTCTATTTGAAATTTATTAAGCCCTTTAAAAGATACAGAAAGTTCATTTATTACATCTTTAGATACATTTATATCAAGTTCTTTAATAAAGTTTATCATTATATTTTTAATTTCTTTATCTATTGGTAAAGGTGCATCTAAAATAGTTATATAGTTTTCGAGTTCTCTAGGTACTTTTAAAATACTAGATACTATAAAAATAGTGCAATAATAATCTTCTCTATATAGATTATCTTCAGATATTCTTTTTAATATTGATAAAACCTTAGGGTTATCTAATTCATTATGTATATCTTTTAATATAATAAATGTATTGTTATCAAAACCATTTTCTCTATTTTCTTTTAAAAACTCTTCTAAAGATGTCATTTCTATTTGAGGTGCTTTTGTTTTAAAATCAACTTTACCTAGACTATTATTATATTCTATTATAGTTATATTTTCTGATATATCTTCTATTATTTTATCTGTGTAATTAAAATCAAAGTGATTAATATATATAATAGGTCTTAGTGCATCTACATAGCTACTTAAATATTCTTTTATATCTTTCATATTATACCTCCAAATAATATATTTCACTTTCCTTATCAGGTAAAGATTGCAATTCTAAACCATTTAAAATTTCAAATTTATTTTTAAGTTCAGTAGATTTCACCTCTAGCTCTCTATTTTTTGGTTCTCTTATAACACAATTTTTAGCATATAAAATAAGTATTTTATTATCTTGCTCTTCTAAGTCTTTCCAATATTCTATATTACCTTTAAAACTTTTTAAATCATCACCAAAATCTATGCCTTCTTTTTTAATTCTACAATCATAATTTTGTAAAAAATCATTCATAATATTTTCATTTTTTATAATAACATCTCTAAGATTTTCATTCATTAAAACTGAAATTATAAATTTAATATAATTTTTTACTCTTCGGTACATAAATTTATCCATAGTAAATAAATCCTTGTAATTTTTTTCTATATTAGATACAATAACTTTTAATTTAGATAAATTTTCACTATTTTCTCCTATTTCTTCAAAAATTTGATAATAGCCACTTAAATAATCATCTATTATTTGTTGTTTTTGAAAATTATTATTTTTATAATCTTCTAATAATACCTTTTGTTCTTCTTCAAATTTTAAAGTATATATTATTTTTTCTATATCGCTATCATCTTGTTCCATATCAAAAATATTAACTAATTGTTTTAAAACTTCAAAATCATCTTCGTTATTTATATTTTCTACTCGTTCAACATATTCATCATAATTTCTAACTTTTAACCATCTTAAAAGTAAGTCTTCTTTATAATATTTTAAAACTTCTTCTAATACAAAATTTTCTTTTAAATCTTCTATTGTTCTAATAGAATTACCATTTAATTTTAAATTGAATTTTATTGTTTTTGCCATAATTTAATCTCCTTTGTAAATTTATCATCTTAATATTAAAATCCAAAAAAACTCGCTATACTAGAACAAAAACTACCTATAGCAGAACCTATGCTTTTAACAGTATTTACAACAGCAGAACCTACGCTTTTAATTATTTCAACACCTTTTTCAACGACTTTTTTTGCCCCTTTAACAATGGTTCTAGCTCCTTTAGATACTGCTTGACCTATTTTAGATCCAGCACAATTTCCTACAACTCCTCCTATAAAACCACCTATAGCACTACCAACAGGTCCTAATGCCATACCAATAGACGCACCAATAGATGCACCTTTTGTACTTGCCATTATTCCTCCAACAGTTGAACAAGCACTATCTTGCATTTTTTCCATACCTTCAGATAATGTTAATTTACCATCACCTATTTCAGACATAACTTTTACACCATCTATTGCTACAGAAGCAGCACCTATATATCCTGACATAGGAATACTTTTAGGAATACATTTTATAGCACCTTTTTCAACTCCAACTTTTAAACTACTCGACAATGCATTTTTTGCAGTAATATCAAGCCCAGATAAAACACCATTTTTAACAACTTCTTCTGCATCAATATCTTCACCATTTAAAACTTGCATTAAAGCAGTTATACCTGCAGAAGAAACTCCTCCATATAATCCATTAACACAAGATTGCTTAGCTATACCTAGGGCTAAATCTTTGTTACTAATACTTTTATAATCTATATCTAAATTTTGCTTTTTTCCATTTTGTGCATCATCTCTCATTTTTTCAGCATTTTTTTTAGATAAAGGATTACTTTTTACTCCATCAGGGCTTTCTATAGAATTATTAAATTTCTTGTCATATAATTCTTGTCCATCAGCTACAAGTATTCTTTGAAAAAAATATTCTCCCTTTTTAATAGCATTAACAACATCTTTTGCAGTCTTATAACATTTACATTGATATCTTCTTACAATTTTTCCTGTAGTTGTATCTCTTATTACAATATCTACAGAATTCTTTTTAAAGCCACTATCTCCTGGACCTAATACCTCTGCTCTATATATACTTCCTTTAGCAGCTGCATTTGCATTAAATGTATTTACATGATAATGCTCCGCTATAAAACCATCTAAATTAGGATTTAAATTTATATTACCAAGTTTAGTGTGTATAGCATCTTGCATATTTTTATTGCCAATTCTTAAAGTTTCATCAATATTTGTAAGATACTTTTCATTATTTAATATAGATACCTCTATACCTTTGTATAATTCATTATTATTTTTATCTATGCATTCTATTATATCTTTTTGTAAACATACTTTTTCTTTTTCAGAAAATCCTTCTGTTGCTTCATTTATTTTATTTTCTATCCAGGTTTCTCTGCTTCTTCCTTGGCTTCTGTGTTTTTCAAAACTTTTTCTGTTTTCTTCAAAAATATCACTAATATTTATAATTTCATCTTTTATAGTTAATATTTCATCTTCTGTCTTATCTAATAATTGCTCTCTTAATGTATTTGTTAAATAATTTTCCTTATCTAACTTGTAATTTTTATCAAATTCTTTTAATATGTTAATTAATTCTATTTTTTCTTGTTCATCTAAAGTATGGTATAAATTTATATAATCTTCTATATATAACTCATTTATTTCTTCTATTTTTTTGTCTTTATCCATAAACCTCTTCTCCTAGAATATATCATCATAAAATATATCATCATTAGAACTACTAGAGTTTTTAAATCTTATATATGGTTTATCAAATATAGTATCTAAATTATTATGTATTATTTCCTTTACATCAGCATAATAATTTTCAACATCAAATGCATTTTGTAGTCTTGCTTTTTGTATCGATGCTTTTACATCTTTGTAATAATCTTCAACATCAA
>CALWOZ010000041.1 GCA_944383305.1 uncultured Clostridia bacterium
AGGCACGCCGCCAGCGTTCATCCTGAGCCAGGATCAAACTCTCATTTAATTTCCTTCTCAGATTAACTCTGACTTTTTACTTTTTTAGTGTTTGTTCACTTTTAATTTATTCTCAAATCTATTCTTATTGAATACATTTGTTTTGAATTTTCGGGTTGTCTAATTCTTTAATTTGATTATTTAGTTTTCAATGTTCAATCTTATTTCTTTGTCACTTGTTAGCGACTTTACTATAATATCATATTTTTTTAACCTTGTCAATAACTTTTTTAATTTTATTTTAAGTTATTTATTTGTTAAAACGGAGAAGGTGGGATTTGAACCCACGCACCGCTATTAACGATCTACTCCCTTTCCAGGGGAGCCCCTTCAGCCACTTGGGTACTTCTCCCCAAAGCTAAAACAAGGCAAAAAAATAACGGAGGATCAGGGATTCGAACCCTGGCGCCGCGCTAACGACCTGCCGGTTTTCAAGACCGGACCCTTCAACCACTTGGGTAATCCTCCATATTAATATTATACTTATTTTATATCCTTATGAAAATTACTTTCCCTTAAGGACAATATTTATTATATAAGACTTTTAACAAAATGTCAACACTTTTTTTAAAAAGTTTTCCTTCATATTATATACCTTATTTTATATATTTATTTATAAAAAATTTTTTAAATAAATATAATATTTTTATAATATTAAATAATTATTGGATATAATATTATATTTATAGACAATGACTTTTTTAAGTGCTATAATTTAATAAAAAGATTTTAAGGAGGTAATATAAATGAACATAGAACAAAAGCTTATAGACAATTTTTATTCTCTAATTAAATTTGATACAACTTCTGACCATTACTCTACAACTTACCCTTCTACCACTTCTCAAATAGAATTTGCCAAAATATTAGCAAAAAAATGTGAAGAAATAGGGCTTGTTGACGTTAAAGTAGACCACAATGGATACGTTTTAGCTACACTTAAGGCTACTACAAACAAACCTACAAGTAAAATTGGATTTATAGCACATATGGATACAAGTCCTGACTTTTCTGGAAAAGATATAAATCCTAATCTTATAGAAAATTATGATGGTAATGATATTATATTAAAAAATATAGTTCTTTCTCCAAAAGAATTCCCTTCTTTAAAAAATTATACTGGTAAAAAACTAATTACAACAGATGGAACTACTTTACTTGGTGCTGATGACAAAGCTGGTATTGCAGAAATATTGACTGCTTTTGAATATTTAAAAAATAATCCACAAATAGAACACGGTGAAATAAAATTAGCTTTTACACCAGATGAAGAAGTAGGAAATGGAGTAACATACTTTAACGTTAAAGAATTTGACTGTGATTTTGCTTATACAATAGATGGAGGAAAAGCAGGAGAGTTAAACTATGAAAACTTTAATGCTGCAAGTGCAACTATTAATATTTCTGGTAAAAATGTTCACCCGGGACAAGCCACAAACATTATGATAAACTCTGCTATGATAGCAAATGAACTTTTGTCTATGTTACCTAATGAAACTCCTTCAAATACTAAAGATTATGAAGGTTTTTATCATCTTACAGATATTAAAGGTAATGTAGAAAAAACTACGTTAAACTTTATTATTCGTGCCTTTGACAAAGATGAATTTGAAAATAAAAAACAGACAATTATAAATATTGTAGACACTCTAAATAAAAAATATAACAATCTATTAAAATTAGATTTAAAAGATAGCTATTTTAATATGTATGACATTTTAAAAGATAATATGGATATAATAGAAAAAGCTAAAAAAGCAATTACAAAAACTGGTTTAACGCCTATTGTTAAACCTATAAGAGGTGGCACAGATGGTGCTAGACTTTCTTTTATGGACTTACCTTGTCCTAATATTTTCACTGGAGGACATAACTTCCACGGACCTTATGAATATGTTTGTGTAGAATCTATGGTTAAAGCAGTAGAGGTAATTATAAATATTTCAACAGATATATAATTTGTACTTGAATTTATTTTATTTATATGATATAATATTTTAAATTTTATGTTATAAATATGATGATAAAGGATAAAGCTTTATTTGGTTACAACAAAGAGAGTTAGCCGGTTGGTGCAAGGCTAATAGCACAAATAAAAGAACCTACACCTTTTGAATATTTAAGGGTTGCTCCTTTATAGGCTTTTGAGGTAATGTTTTATTACATTATAAATTAAGGTGGTAACACGGGTATTCTCGTCCTTTGGGCTTGAATATCCGTTTTTTAATATAACTAAAGAAAGGAAAATAATTATGTCTAATCAAAATGTATATGATATTTTAAAAGAAAGAGGCTTTATAGAGCAATGTACAAATGAAGAAGAAGTCAGAGAACTTTTAGGTAAAGAAAGTGTTACTTTTTATATTGGGTTTGACCCAACTGCAGACAGTTTAACAGCTGGTCACTTTTTAACAGTTATGGCAATGAGCCATCTTCAAAAAGCAGGTCATAGACCTATTGCTCTTGTTGGTGGAGGTACTGGTATGGTTGGGGATCCTTCTCATAGGACTGATATGCGTCAAATGATGACATTAGATACTATCGAGCATAATGTAAATTGCTTTAAAAACCAGTTATCCCGTTTTATAGAGTTTGGTGAAGACAAAGCTATTATAGTTAATAATGCTGAGTGGCTTAGAAAGTTAAATTATATAGATTTTATTAGAGATGTAGGTGTTCATTTTTCTGTAAATCGTATGTTGACTGCTGAATGTTTTAAAAGTAGAATGGAAAAAGGACTTTCTTTCTTTGAATTTAACTATATGATTATGCAAAGCTATGACTTTTTAGAACTTAACAGAAGATACAACTGTAAAATGCAACTTGGTGGTAGTGACCAATGGTCTAATATTATAGGAGGTGTTGAGCTTATAAGACGTATGGACCAAAAAGAAGCTTATGGTCTTACGTTTAAACTTTTAACAACTAGCGACGGTGTTAAAATGGGTAAAACTCAAAAAGGTGCAGTATGGCTTGATCCTAAAAAGACAACTCCTTATGAATTTTATCAATATTGGAGAAATGTAGATGATAATGACGTTGAAAAATGTTTAAGTCTTTTAACATTTTTACCTATGGACGAAATTAGAGCCCTTGGTTCTTTAGAAGGTAGCGAGATAAACAAGGCTAAAGAAATTTTAGCATACGAGGTTACTAACATTGTTCACGGTGAAGAAGAAGCTAAAAAAGCTCAAGAAGCCTCTAGAGCATTATTTGCTGGTGGTGTATCTGGTGGTTCTATTCCTACTACAAATATGGACAAGTCTAATTTTGAAAATGGATTTAATATATTAGATATTTTAGTATCTCTAAAGCTTGCTCCTTCTAAAAGTGAGGCAAGAAGACTTGTTCAACAAGGTGGTATTAAAGTAAATGATATAAAAATAGAAAATATTGAACACAACATTACTATTAAAGATTTTTACGAAAATAAAATTTTAATACAAAAAGGAAAAAAAGTATTCCATCAAGTAGAAATTAACTAATAGATTAACTATTAATTCATACACCATTACTTTTTTACATATAATTTATTAAAAAGGTAATGGTGATTTTTTATGGCTCGTATAGAGGATTTAAAACAAAAGGAAGTTATAAATATACAAGATGGTTCAAGGCTTGGTTTTGTATCTGATGTAGATATAAATGTTAAAACTGGTTGTATAATAAACATAATTGTAGATGGTCCTTGTAAAGTTTTTGGGCTTTTTGGTAAGGATACAGAATATGTCATTAATTGGTGCGATATAAAAAAAATTGGTGATGACATTATTTTAGTAGACGTAGATGTAGACTGTGTGTTAAAAGACGTAAAATAGGAGGTAAAATATGATAACAAAAGAAAATATTTTAGAAGAAATACAAAATTTTATAAATATAGATTATTTAACAAAAGCAATTATAAGTAATCCTATTAAAAAAACACAAGATTTACCTAAAAAAATTGATATTAAAAAAATTATTATAAAAAATAAACCTTGCTTTCAATTTTCTTATTATATAGATAAAAAGGTTATCCACGAAAATATAGAAGATAGTTCTATAATATTAAAAAAAATAATAGAACTTATGGAAAATAATTTTAAACAATGTGATATAATAGCAAATAATACTCTTACCTTATTAATGAATAAAAAAGGTGACTTTAAAATAACAGGTGTAAAAAAATCTACAAATATAGATACTAACCCTCAAAGCCATAATAAAGCTAAAAATTATATATTAAAAGATGGTGAATATATAGACTGGCTTTATAAATTAGGAGTTATGGATAAAAATGGTATAGTAGTTAGCCACAAACAAAAAAAATTTAGACAAATAAATTTTTGGAGATGCTTAAAGATGTTGAAGAAAATTTACCTAAAAATGCAAAAATAATAGATATGGGGTGTGGCAAAAGTTATCTCACCTTTGCTATGTATCATTACTTTAATATTATAAAAGAAAAAAATGTTATTATACACGGATATGACTTAAAAAAAGATGTAGTAGAAAGTTGTAACAAACTAGCAAAAGAATTTAACTTTAAAAACTTACAATTTTTTAATGAAGATATACAAAATATTAATAAAAATGAAAATATAAATATGATAATATCTCTCCACGCTTGTGATACAGCCACTGACTATGCTATATATTTTGGTGTTAAGCTTAATTGTGATGTTATATTAAGTGTTCCTTGTTGTCAACACGAACTTTTTAATCAAATAAAAAATGACACTCTTTCTTCTATGCTTAGTTATGGAATATTAAAGGAGCGTTTTTCTTCCCTTTTAACAGATACTTTAAGAGCTGATGCACTAAAGTTATGTGGATATAAGACAAATATAATCGAATTTATAGATATGGAACACACTCCTAAAAATATAATGATTAAAGCTATAAAAAATAAAAATTTTCAAAAAAATGTTAAAAATATTGAAAATTTTGAAAGATTAATGTATACTTTTAATATAAATCCTACTATATATAAATTGTTAAAGGACTATTTTAATTAATATTTTTAAGGAGGGAATACTATGTTATTATCCACATTACAAACAGTTCCTAATAAAGACTTTGAGGTTTTAGGCTTAGTAACTGGTAGTACAGTTCAATCTAAACACTTTGGTAAAGATATTGGTGCTTCCTTTAAAACTATTGTTGGTGGCGAACTTAAGGGATACACAGAAATGTTAGAAGATGCTAGAGGACAATCAACAGAACGTGTTATACAACAAGCCAAAGCTCTTGGTGCTGATGCTATTATTGGTATTCATTATTCATCAAGTGCTATTATGCAAGGTGCTTGTGAAGTACTATGCTATGGTACAGCAATAAAATTTATTTAATATGAATATAAATAAAATCCAAAGTAAATCTATTATTAATAAAAGTAATATACCCTTTTCTGACTTATGTATAAATCCTTATGTTGGGTGTGAACACGGGTGTTTATATTGTTATGCTAGCTATATGACCACCTTTTCTAATCATAATTATGAAAGATGGGGAAGCTTTGTAGATATAAAAGAAAATGCTCCAGATTTATTAAAACATTATTTAACAAAACATAATTTAAACCAACATATTGTTATAGGAAGTGTTACAGACGCCTATCAACCTATAGAAGAAGATACAAAAATAACAAGACAAATTTTAGAAATATTATTAAAAGATAAAACTCAATTATCTCTATTAAATAATAGTTTTAAATTATCAATCATTACAAAAAATAAGCTTATTTTAAGAGATTTAGATTTGTTAAAACAGTTTAATAATTTAGCTATTTTTGTTAGTATAACTACTTGTGATGAAAAAATTTCTAAAATAATAGAACCTTTTGCGTCTACACCTAATGAACGTATAAATATATTATCAACGTTAAAACAAAATAATATAAAATGTGGAGTGTTAATTTCTCCCTATCTTCCATACATAACAGACTATAATATATTATTTAAGTGTTTAGAAAACAAAATAGATTTTATACATTCAGAAAAAATAAATTTAAAAGGCAATATTAAATATTTTGTATTAGATATGTATAAAAACTATTTTAATATAAATAATATTTTATCTACAATAAATGATAATAACTATTGGATAAATGTAAAAACTCAATTTAATAATCTTTGTGAACAATACAAAATACCCTCTATATAATAGAGGGTTTATATTTTTATTTATAATAAATTTATTGTTTAGTAATTATTATTTATCAAGCATTATATTTAAAATTTCTGTATCTGTTTGTTTCATACCATCTTTAGCAAGACGACCTACTGCATTTATAGTTTTTTCAATATTGTCTTTTAATATACCTGTATTAGGCTTATATACTTGTCCAGCCATAGCTAAGTGATGACCCATTAATGCTCCATCTAAGCTAGATGCTATTTTAGCTCCACAAGCTGGTTTTGCACCGTCACAAACTATACCTGATGTATTCGCCAATGTATTGCTAATAGTATCTTCAATTTGCTTTAAACTACCACCATCTAAATATGTTATAGCAGCTCCACTAGCACAAGCCGCCGATACAACTCCACAAAATGCAGATAATCTTCCTATAAGAGTTTTTTGGTGAATAGCTAAAAGATTAGATAAAACTAATGCTCTATATAGTTTTTCATTTTCAATATTTTTTTCTCTTGCATAAACAATAACTGGTACAGAAACTGTCATTCCTTGATTTCCACTTCCAGAGTTAGTGACAACTGGCATAGGGCTACCACTCATTCTAGCTTCAGATGCTGCCGCTGCATACGCTTTTATTTTTATAGATATATCATTATTATAAGAATTTAATAAAACCTTACCTATACCTAAACCATAAGTACCTTTTAGACCTTCTTCTGCAATAGCGATATTTTTTTCTATTTGACTGTCTAAAAGGGATTTTACATCATCTATATTAACGTTGTTAGCAAAATCATATATATCTTTAACATTTAATATATTTCTATCTACAAATACACCTAAATATTTATCATCACTTTCTTCTTGTTCAAAAATAACTTCATTATTTTTTACTATTTTAGTTATATTAGTATGGGCTTGTTTTATTTCTATACTAGCACTTTCATCTCCACAAAATACTTCCATAATAATGTGTAATCTAATAGGTGTGTCTAACAAACAAACTTTACAATAATCTGTGTTTGAAAGTTTATTTATTTCTTCTATATATTTAGGGTCTACAACGCTAATTACTTCTAACTCTTTTGTTGCATCTCCTGCTAAAATACCAGTTATAGCACTAGCAGCTATACCTATTAAACCATTTGTATTTGGCACAGTAACACATTTAGCATTTTTAATAATGTTCCCACTACATTTTATAATAGCCTTTTCTGGTTTTTTGCCCAATACTTCTCTAGCTTTAGCTCCAGCATATGCTATTGCTATGGGCTCTGTACACCCCATAGCAACTACTAATTCCTCTTTTAAAATTTGTAAATAATCATTATATAATCTCTTTTCCATAATATTTACCACCTTTTATTTAGCCACATTTCCTACTCTATTTAAAATATCCCACGTTCTTGAAAAAGGTGGAGAATAACAAAAGTCCATCATACCTAACTGTTCTGTTGTAAGTTTTGCATATATAGCTACTGCAAGAGCATTTGTTCTTTGTACTGCATCTTTTTTTCCTACTACTTGTGCCCCTAATATTACTTTTGTTTTTGCATTATATATAAGTTTAATAGCTATTTCCTCTTGTCCTGGATAATAATCTGTTTGATTTTTATCTGTAACAAAGACAGTTTTAAAGTCAATACCTAAATTACTAGCTTCGTTTTCTGTAAGTCCAGTTCTTCCTGCCTCCATATCTAAAACTTTTATACAAGCAGAGCCTAAAGACCCTTCATATTCTAAAGTTTTACCACCAAGATTTTCTCCTACTACACGTCCAAACTTATTAGCAACTGTAGCCAAAGGTATATAAGTAGGCTCTGGTTTTAAAATATGAGTAACTGTTGCACAATCTCCAGCACTATATATGTCTTCAATAGAAGTTTTTCCCTCTTTGTCTACAATAATAGCACCATTTTTAATCATTTCTATTCCTGTATCTTTTAAAAATGAAGTATTAGGTCTTACACCAGTAGCTAAAATAACTAAATCTGCGTCTACTTCCTCATTTTGTGTAACAACTTTTGTTACTTTACCCTCACCTTTAAGTTCTGTTACAGTGCTATTTAAGTATAAATTAACTCCTTTATCTCTAAGTTCTTGTTCTAATAAATCTGTAACTTCTTTATCAAATACTTCTTTTAATATTCTGTCTTCTAATTGAAAAACAGATACTTCTTTTTTATGTTCTCTAGCTGCTTCTACTGCCTCAAGCCCTATAAATCCTGCTCCTATTATGGCTACTTTTTTAATAGAGTTATCTTTCATTTTTTCTTTTAAAATTTTGCCATCTTCCATAGATTTAAGTGTATGAACATTATCTATATTAAAGTTTTTAATAGGAGGAATAATAGCTGATGCACCTGTAGCTATCATTAATTTATCATAATTATCCTCAAAGACTTCATCTGTTTTTAAATTTTTTACAGTGACTTTTTTATTTTTTGTATCTACTCCTATAACTTCGTGTTCTACACTTATATCTATCCCTGTTTCTCTAAACTTTTCTGGACTTCTAGCTATCATTTGATTTTCATTATCAAAAAAACCACCTACAAAGTATGGAAGACCACAAGCACCAAAAGAAACAATAGGTGTTTTTTCATATACCTTTATTTCTGCTTCTTTGTCAAGTCTTCTAAGCTTTGCTGCTGCACTCATTCCTGATGCTATACCACCAATTATTATAATTCTCATTTATAACACCCTTTCTTAATATAAAACTTTCTAATGTTAGATTTAGCACCCTTATCATAGACAAAGGTGCTAATCTATTAATAATTATTGTCATATGTATTAAACTATTTACTCATATCTTTATAATGTTCCATATTTAACTGTCCTAATGTTTTATCAACAATAAGAGCATTTGTCATAGAACCTGTAACATTAAGTAATGTTCTTCCCATATCAATAATAGGGTCAATTGCTAATATAGGGCTAATACTTGGGAAAAGACTAGCCATACCTACACCAGATAGAGCAACTGATGCTGCCATTGTAGCAGTACCTGGTATACCAGCTATACCAAAAGAACCAATTACTATAACAACTAATGCCATTACTATAAATGTAATATCCATAGGTGTACCTGTAATGTTACATACAAAAACTAAAAGTAAGGCTGGGAATACACCGGCACATCCTTGCATACCAGCTGTTGTACCAAATCCGCCTACAAAGCTAGCAGTACCATCATTAACTCCCATTTTATCTACTAAAGTTTCAATAGTTAAAGGTAAGCATCCAACGCTAGAACGTGATGTAAAGGCTAAAACCATAACGGACACACCTTTTTTAAGATATATTAAAGGATTAATTCCAAATAAAGATATAGCTATAAGTTGGATAATAAACATAATTATAACTGAAACATAAAGTGCAATTATAAATATACCTACTTCTTTAATACTTTCAATACCTCTTTGTGCAATTGTATTTGCAAGAAGAGCAATAACTGCATATGGCATCCATTTGATAATTGTCATAGCAATACTCATAATTATTTTTTGTAAAGCATTAATTAAATCAATAAATGGTTTAACAACATCCATATATTTTTTGCTCATACGCTTAGTAGCAATACCAAAGAAAGCAGATATAACAACAAGGGCTATAATGTTTACATCTACCATTGCTTGAGCTGGATTAGAAGGTATTAAGCCTCTTAAAGTATCTACAATAGTTTTAACTTCTTTTATTTCAGCGCTACCTTCTTGTAAAGTCATACTAGAGCCAACTTTAAATAACATACCTACTGTTAAACCAACTATTACAGATATAGCAACCATTACAACTGTTACAGTAAGTGTTTTTTTAGTAAGATTGCCTATATCGGCACCATCTTTCATATTTATAATAACGTGAATAATGGAAACCATAATTAATGGAATAACAAGCATTCTTATTAAATCAATAAATCCATTACCAAATAAACTATACCATTTAGTTGTTTCAACAACAAATGTTATTTCCATAGGATCTTTAGCAAATCCAGATACTACTTGAATAATTATACCCAATATTAACCCTACTACTGTGGCAATAATCATTCTAGTAGAAAATGCTACTTTTTTCTTTTCTATCATTTTCATTCCAAAAAAAAGACAAAACAAAACAAGAATGAAAATTATAGTTTTTAATTCACTAATCATTAGAAATTCTTTAAAAAATACTGAATTCATAAATTTTCCTCTTTTCTAAAATAAATTTTATGATGGTAATATATTATCATTTTTAATAGTTTTTGTCAATAATATATATTTTTTAACTTTAAATTTATTTTTATTTGTCATTTTATTACAACAAATAATCTATATTTTATTTGAACTTATAGTAATTTTTATGTATTGTTACTTAATTATTTATAAATATAATTCATTGTTTATTTCCCAAATAATGTTTAATTATTGTAATTTTTGGTATTTATACTTGTTTATATAAAAAATTTATATTATAATATATAAAAATATATAATAAAGGTGGAGGAATAATGAACTGGTACAAAAATATTAAACTTAAATCAAAATTTGCAATAATGACAGCTGTAACTGGTATATTTATTATTGTTTTAGGTATTCATAGCTCTTATTGCTTATACAAATCTAATAAAAATTTTAATAATGAGGTAACATCTAATCAAGTTATAACTAGTAATATTATAAATTCTATTGAAGATATTATAAATATTAGATTTACAGCATTTCAAATGGAATTTGATATTAATGATGGTGATTTTGCTACAGCAAGAAACAATCTTACACAGGCATATGAAAATTCTAAAAAGGCTATAAATGATTACATAGTAGTTTTACAAGATTTTTCCAATAATACACAAAAAAATAGAGAAGAATTAATAGAATCTTGTAACAGAGCTTTAGCTTTATTAGATGAATACTATGAAGGTAACTTAACATATATTGATTTAAAAGAACAAGGAAGAGACTTAGAAGCTACTGCTAAAGACAACGAAACTACTACTATTGTTGAAGAATTATTTAGTACAGTATACTCTCTACCAAATTTAGCATTTAACAATATGACATCAGATTTAGAAAAATCTTCTCAAAATGTTAAAATAGTTATTATAAGCATAGTTATATTAACTGCAATAATTGTTATATTTGTATGTACATTTGTTATTAGTTTATCTAAAACAATAAGAAAACCTATCGAAAAAATTAAAAATGCAGCTCATCAAGTTTTAGATGGAGATTTAGATATAAACATAAGAACTAATAATAAAGATGAACTTGGAGATCTTTCGAATACAATAGCTAATATGTCTGGTACTATACAATGTATTATAGATGATATTAATAGTCTTTCTGAGCAATTAGAACTAGGTAATACAAGTTATAGAATAAATACTCTTAAATATAAAGGTGTATTTAAAGATGCTACTGATGGTATTAATAATGCTACTAATGGTTTAGTACAAGATGCTTTATATGTGGCTGATAATATTAAAGAAATCGCAAATGGTAACTTTAATATTGAAATTAAAGAATTTGCTGGTGATAAAGCCGTATCTACTCACGCTCTTAAAAATATTCAATTGGCATTAAAATCAATATCTGGAGAGTTAGTGGGACTTATAAACGCCGCTATAAATGGAGATTTAGAATATAAAATAGATAACACAGATTATAGTGGAGAATGGAAAGAATCAATAGATGGATTAAATAAATTTATGGAAGAACTTGTATGCCCTATTAAAGAAGCTCAAAATGCACTTAATCAATTTTCTATTGGTAACTTTAATCACAGAATAACAAATGAATACAAAGGTGAATTTGATAATATTAAACAAACTGTAAATTATACTGCAGAAACAATTGGTTCTTACATATCAGAAATATCTGAAATACTTAATAAAATGGCAAATAAAAACTTTGATGTTTATATTGATAGAGATTATTTAGGTGATTTTAAATCTATACAACAATCTGTAAACTTAATTGTTGAAAATCTTAATATTCTTACAAAAGATATCATATCTTCTGCTGAACAAGTGTCTGCTGGTTCTAGACAAATTTCAGAGTCTAGTATCTCTTTAGCAGAGGGTGCTACTGAACAAGCTGAATCTGTTGAAAAACTTAATAGTATTATTAAAACAATCTCTAAACAAACAAAAGAAAATACAGAAGGCTCTAATAAAGCTAACCAATTAGCTATAGAAACAAAAGAAAATGCCTCTAAAGGTAATGAACAAATGAGTAATATGCTTGTTGCTATGGAGGATATTAATACTGCTTCTAGTAGTATATCTAACATAATAAAAGTAATAGATGATATTGCTTTTCAAACTAATATACTTGCCCTTAATGCTGCCGTAGAGGCGGCTCGTGCTGGAGAACACGGAAAAGGCTTTGCTGTTGTTGCTGAAGAAGTTAGAAGTCTAGCCGCTAGAAGCCAACAAGCTGCTAAAGAAACTACAGAACTTATAGAAAGTTCTGTACAAAAAGTGGAAGAAGGCTCTAAAATAGCTAATCAAACTGCCAATGCTTTACTTACTATTGTAGAACAAATAGAAAGTATATCTGAACTTGTAGAATCTTGTGCAAAATCTTCTGTTAATCAAGAAAAAGCTATATACGAGGTTACAGAAGCAATTGAACAAATATCTACTGTTACACAAAACAATACTGCTACAAGTGAAGAATCTGCAGCTGCAGCTGAAGAACTTGCTAGTCAAGCAGAAGTGTTTTATGGTTCTGTAGCAGACTTTAAATTAAAAAATGATAATAAAAACTTAGATAGTAATATTAATAATAATAAATCTAAAAATCTAACATATGATACTAAAACTAAAAAATCAAAAAATGAGAATACTACTCAAAATTTAACTAAATCCACAAATAAAGTTGTTAAAAATATTGACTTATCATCTGACGATTTAATAATATTAGATGATAAGTCAGATATTATAATAAATGAGAGTTTAGATTTTGGTAAATATTAATTTATAATATTATAATTTTACTTTTAAAAGTCAATATTACTCATTTAAAAATGAGTAATATTGACTTTTATTAACAATAGCACTTTGTATATTAAGGAGGTATAATATATGATTTTTGAGTATAATATAAATACTGATAAAGAAGGATTTTATAATATCACTTCATATGTAAAAAATTCTGTAACTAAATCTAATATATCTAATGGATTATGTGTTATTTATTGTCCACATACAACTGCCGGTATTACTATAAACGAAAATACAGATAAAGATGTTGAAAAAGATATTTTAAAAGGTCTTGAAGACAGCTTTTATAATAGAGATAGCTTTAAACATTTTGAGGGCAATTCTGATGCACATTTAAAATCTACTGTTGTTGGAGTTAGCCAAACTGTTATAATAAATAACGGAATGCTTGTTTTAGGTAGATGGCAAGGTATATATTTTTGTGAATTTGATGGACCTAGAAATAGACAATTTTATGTAAAAATACTTTGATTTAATATTTACAATTTAAGTTCATAATGATATAATTATATAGATTTAATATAATTTTAGGAGGTTTAATATGGATAGTAAATCTCAAAAAGATGATTCTACTAATAATCAAGATAATTTAGAAAAAATAGATGATAAACCTAATACTACAAAAAGTCAAAAAATAAAAAAAGAATTAATAGATATTATTAAAACTATTATTATTGCTATTATAGTTGCTTTTATTATTACTAACTTTATAATTGTAAATGCTATTGTTCCTACTGGCTCTATGAAAAATACTATTATGCCAAATGATAGATTAATTGCATTTAGATTATCTTATTTGTTTTCATCTCCTGAAAGAGGTGATATAATAGTGTTTAGAGCTCCAGATGACGAAGAAATGCTATATGTAAAAAGAATAATAGGTATGCCCGGCGAAACTATAAATATAATTGATGGTAAAGTTTATATAAATGATAGTGAACAGCCATTAGATGATGAATACATTATGGAAGAGATGCTAGGCAGTTTTGGTCCATATACAGTTCCTGAAGATAGCTATTTTATGTTAGGTGATAATAGAAATGACTCTCAAGACTCTAGATATTGGGAGAATACATTTTTACCAAAAGACAATATATTAGGTAAGGCTATATTCAAATATTATCCTAAAATAGAAGCATTATGGAATAAATAATATATAAATACTAAATAATTTTAATGGAGGTATAAAATATGAAACAAGCAACAAAAGATATGAGAGTAAACGAAGTGTTAGAATTAGATGAGGGAGTATTTCCTATTATGATGAATGCTGGTATGCATTGTTTAGGTTGTCCTTCTTCTCAACTTGAAACATTAGTAGAGGCTTGTGAAGTTCACGGTTTAGACTGTGATGAACTTTTAAATAATATAAATGAATATTTAAAAAATTTATAAATCAATTATTTTTATATAAGGTATCAAAATAAACAAGCTATTCCTATTATTTTTCTTACACAATGTGGTAATTTATAAATTAATTATTGTAATTTTTCAAATTAATTATTGTAATTTTTCAAATTACAATATGATTAAAACAAAAAGTAAGTTTATAATTTTTATCTTGAAAAATAAATTCATAGCTTAATTAAAATTAACAAAAAACTCTAGTTATTAAACTAGAGTTTTTATTTATAAAAATTATTTTACACAATACTTATCACATAAATTTTTTAAATTTTCTGTATCTTTAAATGTATTAAAATCTGTATTTTTACTTTCTAAATTTTCATAAACTTCTTGTAAAAAATGGGGAATATCTTTGACTAAAATATCACAAATAGGCTTACCTAACCTTGTGTTATTTTCTTCAAAGCTACCATCTATGCTAAACTCATAAGCGTCTACTATTTCACCATCTACCATTTTTCTTTTGCCCATAAATCCAATCATAGCCACTTGGTGTCTACCACAAGAATTAGGACAACCAGATATATGAATTTTAGGTAACAAATCTTTATTAAGATTACTTTCTTTAAAATGACTTATAATACTATTTAATAGATTTTGACTTTGTGCTAAACCAATTTGACAAATAGGAACACCAATACAACTTAAACTTTGTGATAATTTAGTTGTTTGATTAAAATGGCTACAAATTTCTAAAAGCTTTTTAGCCTCTTTAGCATCTAAATTATTTACATAAAAACTTTCTTCCATAGTAGCTATTAAAGATACATATTTACTACTATTAGTATTTTCTATAAAATCAATAATATTATTAAAATCTTTTGAAGATATAATACCACCAATAGGTTTTATTATAATAGTATATCTTCCCTTTTGTTTTTGTTCTATAATATTATTATTTTCTTCTAATATACCTTCGTTTGCTTCTGGAATAATTGTTTCCTGTGGTTCTTCTATATCTAAATCTTTATTTTTAGACTTTTCTATATAGCTATTATATAAACTTAAAAATTCATCTTTTCCTTTTTCTTGTAAAATATATCTTATTCTAGCTTTATTTCTATTTTCATAGTTGCCGTTTTCTTTAAAAAGTTCTACTAAAGCATCTACATAATATAAAATTTTAGTTGGTTCTATTAAATATGGTAACTCTACTCCAACTTGAGCACTTTTACCAAGTCCTCCTGCTACAAAAACTCTAAAATATTTTTGTCCATCTTTTATAGTAGCTAAAAATCCTAAGTCTGTTAAAGTAGTATTAGATAAATTGCTCTTACCGTTAGAAAACCCTACTTTAATCTTTCTAGGTAAGACATAAGTATCCATTCTTTGTAAAAAATAGTCTGAAACATAATTAGCATAAGGTGTTACATTAAAGGCTTCGTCTTTTTCTACATTAGAAAGAGGAGATGAGGTTACATTTCGAGGGAAATTCCCCCCACTTCCATAACCTATTAAATCATTTTCTACACATTCTTTAAAAATGTCTAAAACGTTCTCTAAAGACAATCTATGAAGCTGTATAGCTTGTCTTGTTGTAGGGTGTATATTATCAATATTATATTTTTTAATAAATCCTTGTAAAAGTTGGATAGATTTAGAGGTAAATACACCAGATGGTATTTTTATACGAATCATAAAAGATTCTCCACCACGTTCTGCATATATTCCAAACTTACCAGACACTTTTTTAAAGTCGTGCATAGTTATTTCTCTTTTTAAAAATTTATTGCCTTGTTCTCTAAGTATTTGTATTTGTTCATCTAAAAAAACTTTTAAATCTGCCATAATATATATTTAGCATTATTTGCTAAATTTCCTCCTTTACAAACCTTTATATTTTAATTATAACATTGCCACTTTAAAAGTCAAGATATAGTAATGATAACCATAAATATAAAAATTTATTACAAATTTTATTTTAATTAATAAAAATATATTGACAAAATGGTGTATTATATATAAAATCATATTATTAAATGCTATGAAAAAGAGGAGTAAATATTGGCAGGCAAAAGAGAGAGTTATCCCTAGGCTGTAAGATAGCTTTGCATATGTAATATTGAAGGTAGCTTTTGAGCAGATAGACTGAGTTTAGTAAGTCTATACGGGTAGCTTTCGTTACGAGCTTTGAGTGCTTGCATTTTTGCTTGAAATAAGGTGGTACCACGATGCTTTCGTCCTTTGTTGATGAGGGCTTTTTTTATTAATTATTAAAATCCATATTAAAGTAGGTGATATTATTAAAAAATGGGCTTTAATATTTGTAATATTAGGTATAATTATTATATTAAAATACCTTTTTAAAAGTAATAAATCTATCATAAATATAGATAAATCATTACTTGAGGATATAAAAAACGATAAAGATAAAGAAGATACACCTAAAGAAGATGATGACTATTTAGGTGAAATGTTTTCCGATAAAGGTAGTATCTTTTTAATGATAGGTTTATTTTTATTTTTTATAGCAATTATACTATATATATATTTTAGGAGGTTTTTTTAAATGAGAAAAGAATTAGAAAAAAACTATAATCCTTCTATTGAAGAAAGGATTTATAAAAATTGGTTAGAAAAAAAATACTTTCACGCAAAAGTAGATAAAAATAAAACTCCATATACAATAGTTATTCCACCACCAAATATTACAGGTCATCTTCATATGGGCCACGCCCTTGATAATACTTTACAAGATATACTTATTAGATGGAAAAGAATGCAAGGATATAGTGCTCTTTGGCTACCGGGTACAGACCACGCTAGTATATCAACAGAGGTTAAAATTATTGATAAATTAGCCGAAGAAGGTATAACAAAGGAAGATTTAGGAAGAGAAGAATTTTTAAAAAGAGCGTGGAAATGGAAAGAACAATATGGTAATACAATAGTAAACCAATTAAAAAAATTAGGTAACTCTTGTGATTGGGATAGAGAACGTTTTACTATGGACGAAGGCTTGTCAAAAGCTGTTACAGAAGTTTTTGTAAGACTATATGAAAAAGGACATATATATAAAGGAGAAAAACTTATAAACTGGTGTCCTAACTGTCAAACTACTATATCTGACGCTGAGGTAGACCACGAGGATAAAAATGGATTTTTCTGGCATATAAAATACCCTATTAAAGATACAGATAAATTTTTACAATTTGCAACTACTCGACCTGAAACTATGCTTGGTGATACTGCTATTGCTGTAAATCCTAATGATGAAAGATATAAAGATTTTATAGGTAAAACTTGTATAGTACCTTTTGTTAATAGAGAAATACCTATTATTGCTGATGATTATGTAGATATGGAGTTTGGTACTGGTGTTGTTAAAATAACACCAGCTCACGACCCTAATGACTTTGAAGTTGGTCAAAGACATAATCTTCCTAAAATAAACATATTAAACGATGATGGCACTATAAATGAAAATGGTGGTAAGTTTAATGGTTTATATAGATATGATGCTAGAAAAGAAATAATAAAAGAACTTGATAAACTTGGACTTTTTGTAAAAGAAGAGGCTATTAATCACGCAGTAGGTACACACGAACGTTGTTCTCACGTTATAGAACCTCTTATTAAAAGTCAATGGTTTGTAAAAATGGAAGAACTTGCAAAACCAGCTTTACAAGCATACTATGAAAATGAACTTAGATTTATACCAGATAGATTTGGAAAAATATATACTCATTGGCTTGAAAATATAAAAGACTGGTGTATATCTCGTCAACTTTGGTGGGGTCATAGAATACCTGCTTATTATTGTGAAAAATGTGGACATATAGAAGTAGCTAGAGAAATGCCTAATTCTTGTTCTAAATGTAATCATACGGTTTTAATACAAGATGAAGATACTTTAGACACTTGGTTTAGTTCGGCTTTATGGCCGTTTTCTACTCTTGGATGGCCTGATAAAACAGAGGATTTAGAATATTTTTATCCTACAAATGTACTTGTTACTGGATATGATATAATTTTCTTTTGGGTTGTTCGTATGGTGTTTTCTGGTCTTGAACAAATGAACCAATTACCATTTAAAGACGTTTTAATTCACGGTCTTGTTAGAGATTCTGAAGGTAGAAAAATGAGTAAATCTTTAGGAAATGGTATAGACCCATTAGAAGTTATAGAAAAATACGGTGCTGACGCTTTAAGACTTATGCTTACATCTGGTAACTCTGCTGGTAATGATTTAAGATTTTATTGGGAAAAAATTGAAGCTAATAGAAACTTCTTAAATAAAATATGGAATGCTACTCGTTTTATATTAATGAACATAGAAGATGAAAATTTGTCTAATATATCTTTAGACAATCTTACAGACACAGACAAATGGATATTATCTAAATGTAACACTCTAGCTAAAGAGGTAACTCAAAATTTAGAAAGCTATGATTTAGGTGTAGCTTTATCTAAAATTTATGACTTTATATGGGACGAATATTGTGATTGGTATATAGAAATGGTTAAGCCACGACTTTATAACAAAGAAGATGAAACAAGAAAAAGTGCCTTATACACATTAAAAACAGTCCTTATAAACTCTTTAAAACTATTACACCCATTTGCACCCTTTGTAACAGAGGAGATTTTTACGTCTATACAAGATAAAGAAGAAACTATTATGTTATCTAAATGGCCTGAATTTAAAGAAGAATTAAACTTTATAAAAGAAGAAGAAAAAATTGAACTTATAAAAACTGCTATTAAAGGCATTAGAAATATAAGATCAGAAATGAATGTTCCTAATTCTAAAAAAGCTCAAATAATAATTTCTTCAAATAATGATTTAGTTAATGATACCTTTAAAACAAGTGAAGTTTTCTTTAAACCATTGGCTTTTGCTAGTGATATTATTATAGAAGAGCATAAAAATGCTCCAGAAGGTGCTGTATCTGTTGTTATACCTAATGGTGTTTTATATATGCCTTTTGATGAACTTGTAGATATAGAAAAAGAGCTTGATAGACTTAATAAAGAGAAAGAAAAACTTATAAAAGAAGTAGAACGTGTTGAGAAAAAGCTTTCTAATGAAGGTTTTGTGTCTAAAGCTCCAGAAAGAGTTATATTAGAAGAAAAAGAAAAAATGAATAAATATAAAGATATGCTTGAAAAAGTTAAAGAACAAATCAAATCTTTAAAAAAATAATCTACTTATAAAAAATGTAAGAGTTGTACTCTTACATTTTTTATATTATATTATTTTAAGTAATAAAGTATAATAATTATATGAATAAATAATAAATATTAATTATAATGTATTAATAAATACAATATTTATGTATGAAAATATAATAAATACACAAAATATAGTTTATTGATTTATATAAGTGCAATATTATTCATTTTATGTTATAATGTTTCTATTAAAAAGAAAAGGAGATGATAAATGATGAATAATTTTATGGAAAAATTTGCTAATATATTAGGTAGTATGAGTGATTTTTTATACACCTGGATTTTAGTAGCACTTCTTATTATTACTGGTTTGTATTTTACTATTAGAACTAATTTTGTACAAATAAGGCTGTTACCCGAAGCTTTAAGAGTTATTACAGAAAAAAAATCTGGTTCTGGTATATCTTCATTTCAAGCCTTAATGATTTCTACTGCATCTCGCGTTGGTACTGGTAATATTATTGGTGTGGCTCTCGCCATAGGGACAGGTGGTCCTGGTGCTGTATTTTGGATGTGGCTTCTTGCCATAATAGGTAGTGCCTCTGCCTTTATAGAAAGCACACTTGCTCAAATATACAAGACAAAAGATGGAGATGGGTTTAGAGGTGGTCCTGCCTATTATATTCAAACAGCATTAAAAAGTAGACCTCTTGGAGTTCTTTTTAGTATATTTTTAATAGCTTGTTTTGCTTATGGTTTTAATGCTTTACAAGCATTCAATATCGGAGATTCTTTAAAATATTATTTCCCTAATTATTCTAATAGTATACTCCCAATTATCCTTGGTGTTGTTTTAGCTTTATTAACTGGTATAATTATATACGGAGGTGTAAAAAGAATTGGTATTATTACCTCTGGTATAGTTCCTATTATGGCTTTAATATATATTGGTCTAGGTTTATTTATAACTATAAAAAATATAAATCTTTTACCTGGTGTTTTTAAAAGCATATTTATAGAAGCTTTTAATTTTAAAGCTATATTTGGTGGTGGTGTTGGTGCATTTACAAGTTCTTGTGTTATGCAAGGTATAAAAAGAGGACTTTTTTCTAACGAGGCTGGTATGGGTTCTGCTCCTAACGCCGCTGCAACAGCCTATGTATCACACCCAGTAAAACAAGGTCTTGTACAAATGTTTTCAGTATTTATAGATACAATTTTTATATGTTCAACTACTGCTATGATTTTATTATGTTCTGGTGTTTCTGAAGGTGTGGGTATACAATTTGTTCAAAATGCTGTAAGAGCAAATTTTGGAGAATTTGGTATACATTTTATATCAATAGCTATATTTTTATTTGCATTTAGCTCTCTAATAGGTAACTATTACTATGCCGAGGCTAATATTAAATTTATAAAAGATAGTAAAACTGTTTTAAATATATTTAGAATAACTTGTCTAATAATGATTTTCTTTGGTACACAAATGAGTTTAGACGCTGCTTGGAACTTAGCTGATTGTCTTATGGGTATTATGGCAATATTAAATATTATAGCTATATTATTATTAGGTAAAATAGCTACTAAATGTCTTAAAGATTATACTAAACAGAGAAAAGAAGGTAAAAATCCTGTTTTTAAAGCTAAAGATATTGGAATTAATAATACAGAGTATTGGAATTAAAATAATTATTTTTCTTACACATTTTTGCAATATTTTTAAAACAAAAAGTAAGTTTATAATTTTTGTTTTAAAAATAAAGTCATAGCTTAATTATATTAAATAAAAAGGTTTGATTTTATAATAAAATCAAACCTTTTTATTTAACACCTTAATATTTACCAAAATCTAAATTTCCATCAATAATGATATCTGAACTATCATCTAATATTATCATATCATTTGATGATAAATCTATATTTTTTATATCTTTATTTTTGTTTAAATCTTTTGCTTTAGATACCTGTGGTGTATTATTAGTTATACTTTGTTTATGATTTATTTTGACATCTTGTTGGCCTTTATTTATAGCCGACTTACTATCTTTTTTAAGTTTAAAATCTGAAACAGATGCATAAAATACTTCTGCTTGACCTGCTAGTTCTTGTGAAGCTGCTGCTGATTCTTCACTTGTTGAAGTATTAACCTGTACCACTTTAGCTATTTGTTCTATACCCTCCATTATTTCACCTATAGATTTTTCTTGTTCATTAGAAGATTTAGCACAACATTCTACAAGTGTTGATATAGACTCTATCTGTTCTACAATAGATATAAGAGCCTGTGAAGTTTGATTAGCTATTTTAGATCCTTCTTCTACTTTTTGGACAGAGCTTTCTATAAGTTCAGTAGTTTCTCTAGCTGCTTGTTGGCTTCTACCAGCAAGACTTCTAACTTCTTCAGCAACAACGGCAAAGCCTTTTCCGTGTTCACCAGCACGAGCAGCTTCTACAGCAGCATTAAGGGCAAGTATATTAGTCTGAAAAGCAATATCGTCTATTACTTTTATTATATTAGATATACTATTAGATGCATTATTAATATCCTCCATAGCTAAAAGCATATTATTCATTTGCTCATTACCTTTAGATGCATTTTCTCTTGTTTCCATAGCTAATTTATTAGCTTCATTAGAGTTTTTAGCATTTTCTAAAGTTTGTTCAGATATAGCTTTAATAATAGTGTTAAGTTTTTCTACTTCCTCTGCTTGTTGAGTAGCTCCCTCTGCTAAAGATAGGCTAGATTCTGAGATTTGTCTAGAACCTGCAGATACTTGTTCAGCAGAAGATATAATATCTCTTGTAAGTACATTAAGATTTTTAACAATTAAGTTTACAGATTGTTGAATAGCTTTAAAATCACCTAAATACTCTCTATCAATAGAAACATCAAAGTTTTTATTTGCCATTTCATTAAGTATATTAGATATTTCTGATATGTAAGAACCGATTGTTTCTGCAGTATAATTTACAGTTTGTTTAATGTTATTAAACTCACCCTTATATTCATTTGTTATTCTATGTTCAAAATTACCAATAGAAAATTGATTAAGTGCATTTTGAGCTTCTTTAATAGGTTTAACTACACCTTCTACAAATATATTTAATCCATCTATTGTTTCTTTCCATTCTCCACTATAATCTTTACTATCTATTTTATATTCTAAATCTCCATTTATAGCAGCATTTATAAGACCATTTATCTCTCTAGACACTGCTTTTAATGTTAATTGAATATTTTTTAAAGCTTGAGTAGAAATAGCCTTATCACCAGCAAGTTCTTTAATCTCATTATTAAAGTTACCGTTTTCTATTTCTTTAATACTCTCTGCTACATATAATGTATCTTCTACTAAACCATTTGTTGCTTGATTTATAGCTTCTATGGCGTGTTTATATGCTCCATTATATTTGTTTGTATTTATTCTATAACTTGTATTACCTGCATCTAATTGTTCAGAGAGACTATTAATATCATCTATAATACATTGTATAGTACCAGACATATTAGCTATTGTATTTGATAACTCCCCTAACTCATCTCTATTATTAGTTCTTATATCTACATCTAACTCACCTTTTAAAACTTTATAAGCAGCATTTTTAATTTTTTCAATAGGCTTTCTTATATTTCTAGATAATCTTACTCCAAATATAATACTGAATAATATACATACAATTGTTAAAATAAATAAAACACTTGTTTTCTTATTCATATCATTTAATATTAAATTTAAGTTTGTACTCATATCTCCAAAACTTGTATTAGTTAAAGAATATGCTATATCAAAAAGCTCCTCACCAGCTTGCTCTATTATTTTATCTTGTTCTTGTACTTTTAAATAATCTCCTTGTTGATAATAATCTATAAAGCTTAAGCACGCGTTATAATATTCATCTAATTTTAAAGAACTACTTTTAACTATTTCTATTAAATGTGCATTTGACTTTGGGTCTAGCTTTTCTATTGCCATATCTAATGGTTGTTTTGCTGCCATATAGGCTTCTTCTAATGATTTTCTAGAATTTTCGTACTGTGAATCAGTATAGCTTTCATCAATTTGTTTATTTATTGCTGAAGCTTTAATTCTTAATTTACTTATTTGTTCAATAGCATTCATAGATTTGTCTACTGTATTTTCGCTATTTGTTACCTCTGCCTTAATGTATTTTTCGGCTTTATACATACAACCTGTTGCAAAAATCCCTATAGAAAATACTAAAATAATTGTTATTACAATCATTACTATAAATTTAGTTTTTAAACTCATATCTTTTAACATTTTCACTTTAAACACCCCTTTTTAATATTTACCCAAAATAAAAATTTATATATAATTATTTAATATTATTTTTGACTATATTTATAAAATACTTATGGACATCATAACAATCTGTAAGTTCTGGATGAAAAGCCGTTGCAAGTTGATTTTTTTGTCTAACTGCAACTATTTTATCATCTACAATAGATAATATTTCTACATTTTCTCCTACTTTATCTATATAAGGAGCTCTAATAAAAGTCATTGGTATGTCTTTTCCATTAAACTTTTCTACTGTATTAAAACTGCCCAGTTGCCTTCCATAAGCATTTCTTTTAGCTACTACATTAAGTGTAGCTAAATGCTTTCTATGGTCATTAGCTATTTCTTTAGATAATAATAAAAGTCCAGCACAAGTGCCAAAAACAGGCATATCATTGTTTATCTTTTCTATAAGTAAGTCAAATATGTCTAAATCTCTTAATAACTTTCCCATAGTGGTACTTTCTCCACCAGGCAAAATAATCCCATCAAAATTTTGTTCAACATCTTTTTTTTGCCTAATCTCAAAAGTTTCTATACCTAATTTATTTAATATATTAATATGCTCTATAAAAGCACCTTGTAAGCATAAAACTCCTATTTTCATTATTTACCTCTTTCTGCCATTAAAAGTTCTATTTCATTTTCATTTATACCCACCATAGCTTCACCTAAATCCTCTGACAATTCTGCTATAAGTTTATAGTCTTGATAATTTGTAACGGCTTTTACAATAGCTGTGGCTCTTTTTACTGGGTCTCCCGATTTGAATATACCAGAGCCTACAAAGACACCTTCAGCGCCTAAGTTCATCATTAAGGCTGCGTCTGCTGGTGTAGCAATACCACCTGCTGCAAAGTTTACAACTGGTAATTTACCATTTTCATATACTGATAATAAAAGTTCATATGGTACACCTAATCTTTTTGCATTATCAAATAATTCATCTTCTCTTAATGCTTGTATACGTCTAATCTCTGAATTTATCATTCTCATATGTCTAACTGCTTGTACAATATCCCCTGTACCTGGTTCTCCCTTAGTTCTTATCATAGACGCACCTTCTGATATTCTTCTAAGTGCCTCTCCTAAATCTTTAGCACCACATACAAAAGGTACTTTATATTTAGTTTTGTCTATGTGATAACAATCATCGGCAGGTGTCAATACTTCGCTTTCATCTATATAATCTATTTCTATTGCTTCTAATAAAGATGCTTCTACAAAATGACCTATTCTAACTTTAGCCATAACAGGTATAGTAACAGCTTGTTGTATTTCTTTTATCATTTTAGGGTCGCTCATTCTAGCAACACCCCCACAAGCTCTTATATCTGCTGGTATTTT
>CALWOZ010000042.1 GCA_944383305.1 uncultured Clostridia bacterium
GTATCGGAAGGTGCGGCTGGATCACCTCCTTTCTAAGGAAAAAGGGGAGCTAATTAATTGATTATTTAGTTTTGAGTATTTAATTGTATTAAAAGTTACTTTAATACGTATTAAATAAATTTAATACAAAAATACTATTAATATATGGGTGGTTTCCCGAGTGGCCAAAGGGGGCAGACTGTAAATCTGTTAGTTAATCTTTCGGAGGTTCGAATCCTCCACCACCCACTGTCTTAATATAGGCTTATATGCCCGAGTGGCGGAACTGGCAGACGCACAGGACTTAAAATCCTGCGGGAGTTAAATCCCGTACCGGTTCGATTCCGGTCTCGGGCATACTTTTATGTATGCGTAGCTCAGTTGGATAGAGCGTCTGACTACGGATCAGAAGGTCGAGGGTTCGAATCCTTTCGCATACATATGATTTTATAAAGTTATATGATATTTTTAGTGGAAGTTAAATATTAACTAAAGCTAAAAAGCATATAACTTTTTTGTTATATACTTTTATAATGAATAATTGAATGTATAATTTGATTAATAAAATTGTATACTAATTTTAATAATTCTAAGAGTATTAAATAATAAATAGAGAAAATTAATAAGAGTAATAGAGAATATTTTAAATAAAGTATAATAGAAGTTAATAAAATATAAAAGTAATAAATTTTAATATAGTATATAAATATAAAATATTTATAATTATGTAAAAATTTTTAATCAATACTATGTAACTATAATCAATATATAAAATAGATTAGTAATTTATTAAAAATATTGAAACTAAAAATTTATTTTAGCATAATAAATTTGGATTAAAGAAAAACTATTTAATAATGCACCAATAATACTAGTATTGATTTTTAATATTATTTAATTATAATACTTGTTTTATATAAGGCAATATGAAAATAAGTTTATATTTAGATGTAATCTATGTTAAGACGAGAAAATTATGGTTAGTTTTATTATTTTATTATTAATTTTTGTGGATTACCATTTTGCTTTTCATCTTAAAAAATATATTGTACATTATTAACTATAATAGAAAAAGAATTTAAATTATTGAAATTGAAGGCGATGAATTATAAAGTATAAAAGAAATTGATATATTGACTGAAAAATAGACTTTAATTATCAAGAGTTAGTATTATATTAATTTGATATAGAATAAAAAATTGTAATTTGTGGATGGGTATATATAAAATGATAGAAAGACCTAATTTATGTACAAAGTTAGATAGTAAATTATTTCGTGAATTTTATTATTTAAAAGAAGAATTAGTAAAATTTTGTAGAGAAAATGGATTATAAACATCTGGCGGTAAATTAGAACTTACAGAGAGAATTGTATATTTTCTTGAAACAGGAAAAGCTCTTAATTCTTTGATAGTTAAAGTAGAAAGGGAATCTATTGAAATAATTAATGAAGAAACAAAGATTGAACCTAATTTTGTTTGTTCTAAAAAGTATAGAGCGTTTTTTAAAGAACATATAGGAAAAAATTTTTCTTTTAATGTTACTTTTCAAAAATGATTGAAAACTAATACAAGTAAAACTTATAAAGAGGTAATAACTGCATACTATCAGATACTTGAACATAGAAAAAAGGTAAAACCACCATTGATAAGCAATTTGAGTATAATACATATATTCGTGACTTTTTTGCTTATAACAAAGGAAAATCTTTAGATGAAGCAATCAAATGTTGGAAATATAAAAAACAATTACAAGGACATAATCGTTATGAAAAGACAGACTTTGTTTCATTGGAGTAAATTTATAGTTAAAGGGTTTAAACTTACATTGTAATAGAGTGATAAAAGTTAAAATTTAACACTTTATTACCACTAAATACTTAATGTAGTTATAACATAATATGGCTTATATATAGGAGATATTTAAGGTGAACTTAAATGTCTTTTTTTATTTTAATAATAAAGATTAATTAATATAAAAATTTATTTAAGATAAATTTTAAAAATACTATTTATATAAGTATATTATTAGTAAATTAGTATTTGTATTTGAGAAAGATTATTTATTATTAAATGAAGATTGAAGAATTAGAAGTATATAGGAAAGGGATATTAATAATTTAGAGATGATAAAAAATAAGAAGGAAACACCTTTTTTGATAATTAAGTTATAACTTTATTATTTAAAACAAAAACTATAAACTTATCTTTGTTATAATTTTTATTTAAGAATAATAAGAATAAATTTTTTGATACAAAGTATTAAAAATTTGGATATTTAACATTTTTAATATCATTAAATAATCAAAAATAAATATTAAAAGACTTTTATTAAAACTATAAATTAAAAATATAGTACTAATAAAAGTCTTAGAAATTATTAGATTATTTTTAAGATAACTTTTTTATTTTCATATGATGCAGCAGATTTTATAACAGTTCTAATAGCTTTAGCTATTTTACCTTGTTTGCCAATAACTTTACCTACATCATTGTTAGAAACAGATAGCTCTAATATAATAACATCATTTTCTTGACGTTCATTTATTTTTATAGCATCTTTATTATCTACAAGGTTTTCTACAATTACATTTAAGAGTTCTTTCATAAATGTTACCTCTTTCTAAATAAAAGACTATTCAATAACTCCAGATTTTTTTAATAAAGCACGAACAGTATCAGTAGGCTGAGCACCATTGCCAATCCATTTTTTAGCATCTTCAACATTAACTTTTAAAACAGCTGGTTCTTTAGTAGGGTCATAATAACCTATTTCAGCAATAGATTTACCACCTCTAGGTGTTCTAGAATCAGCAACAACTATTCTATAAAAAGGTGCTTTTTTTGCTCCTAATCTTTTTAATCTAATTTTTACCATTTTTTATTCCTCCTAAAATTTAAAAATTTATTAATTATTTATTTGAAAAAAGGAAGATTAAATTTCCCTTTTTTTCCTTTCATCATGCCATTCATCATTTTCATAGCATTTTTAGCATTTTCAAAATCTTTAAGAAGCTTATTTACTTCTTGTACGGTTCTACCAGAACCTTTAGCTATACGTTTTTTTCTAGAACCATTAATAATACTTGGTTTTTGTCTTTCTTCTTTTGTCATAGAATAAATGATAGCTTCTGTGTGAGATATAGTTTTGTCATTTAGATTTACATCATCTAAATTTATTTTATTCATACCAGGTAATGGCATCATACCTAAAATGTCTTTTATAGAGCCCATTTTTTTTACTTGTTGCATTTGAGTTAAAAAATCATTTAAGTCAAAATCTAATGTACGCATTTTCTTTTCAAGTTCAAGTACTTCTTTTTCATCATAGATTTGTTGAGCTTTTTCTATTAATGTTAGGACGTCACCCATACCGAGTATACGAGATACCATTCTATCAGGGTGAAAAGCCTCAAGGTCTTCTAATTTTTCACCCATACCAACATACTTAATAGGCTTTTTAGTAACCGCTCTAACAGATAGGGCAGCACCACCACGAGTATCACCATCTAATTTAGTAATTATTGTTCCATCTATACCAAGCTTTTCATCAAAAGATGATGCAACATTAACAGCATCTTGTCCAGTCATAGCATCTATAACAAGGAGTATTTCTTGAGGGCGGACTTCTTTTTTTATATTTTCTAATTCATTCATAAGCTCTTCATTTATGTGAAGTCTACCAGCAGTATCTATGATAACAATATCATTACCATTTTCTTTAGCATAGTCAATAGAAGCTTTTGCTATATCAACAGGATTTTGTTGTCCCATAGAAAATACAGGGATATTATATGTTTTACCTACAACTTCTAATTGTTTAATAGCAGCTGGTCTATATATATCACAAGCTACTAAAAGAGGTTGTTTTCCTTGTTTTCTTAAAAGTCCAGCAAGCTTACCAGTGGTAGTAGTTTTACCAGCACCTTGTAGCCCCACCATCATATAAACAGTTGGTGATTTAGAAGAAAATGTTAATATACTTTGTGTGGTTCCAAGTAAGTCTATAAGTTCATCTTTAACAACTTTTATAACTTGTTGACCAGGATTTAACCCTTCTAAAACTTCAGTACCAATAGCTTTTTCTGTAACATTAGATATAAAATCTTTAACAATTTTAAAGTTGACATCGGCTTCTAAAAGAGCCAATTTAACTTCTCTAAGAGCTGCTTTTACATCTTTTTCAGAAAGTTTACCTTTACCGGTAAGATTTTTAAAAACATCTTGTAATTTTGAAGATAAGTTTTCAAAAGCCATTTATAAGCCTCCTTAATCTAACAAAGAGCTTAAAGAAATTTTTATATCGGATAGTAAAGATATATTAGACTGATTTAAGCTATTATTAGATATTATATTTTCTATACTATTAATTGTTTTATTAATAATTTTTCTTTGGTTTAAATACTTTTCAATTAAGGAAAGCTTTTCTTCATAATGCAATAAAGATTTTTCAGTTCGTTTAATACTGTCAGAGACAGCTTGGCGACTAATGTTATATTGAGAGCTAATTTCATAGAGAGATAAATCATTAAGATAATAAAGCTCAAATATTTCTTTTTGTTTATTAGTTAAAAGGTCACCATAAAAATCATATAGCATTGTAAGAAATAATATTTTATCCATAAAATCACCTTCCTGTAAAGGTAGTGTACTTTACAATAAAATATTTTATATCAATTTTAATAATATGTCAAGTATTTTTTCTTTACACTTATAAAATAAAAAATTTTAAAAATTTATCTTAAGATAGTTGACTATTTTATAAATATTGTGTATAATTTTGTAGTGCACGTTGCATGTAAAAATGTAACTGGAGGGAGGGAATTCAATGTCAGAAGTTAGAGTTAAAGAAAATGAATCTTTAGATAGTGCTCTTCGTAGATTTAAAAGAAGTTGTGCTAAAGCTGGTATTATGGGCGAAGTTCGTAAGAGAGAAGCCTATGATAAACCTAGCGTTAAACGTAAGAAAAAGTCTGAAGCAGCTAGAAAACGTAAATTCAACTAATAATAAAAGGGATGATGTGTATGTCATTAAAAGAACAGCTTTTTGCTGATTTGAAGGAGGCTATGAAGCAAAAGGATAATATCCTTAAAGATACCATTCAGATGGTTCGTGCTGGTATTCTTCAAATCGAGAAAGACCAAAAAATTGAACTTGAAGATGACGGTGTTATTGAAGTTATTATCAAAGAAATTAAAAAATGCAATGACGTGCTTCCTGACTTTGAAAAAAGTGGCAGACAAGATTTAATTGATGAATTAAACCAAAAACTCACGATTTTAAAATCTTACCTTCCCGAACAGTTAACTGTTGAAGAAATCAATGAAATCGTTTTATATGCAATAAGAGAAGCTAATGCTAGCTCTATGAAAGATATGGGTAAAGTTATGGCTTTAGTTTCAGATAAGACAAAAGGCAGAGCAGATAATAAAACAGTAAGTGAGGTTGTAAAAAAGCTTTTACAAACCACATAAAAATAAGGGCTTTAAAGCCCTTATTTTTATTGTCTTAATATTATTTATAAGATTTTGTTTAAATTTTTCTTGTATAATAATATTAGGAAAGCTATTTTGTTTAATGTATCAAAAAATTTAATTAATTTTTATTTTTATCTTGTATTTCTGGTACAGGTTGTACTACGTTTTTATTAGAATGGTATTTTTGGTTACTTTCTGTTTTAGGTTGACTATTTCTTCCTGGTCTTTTCATACCGGCTTTTGCCATAATTAGTACCTCCTTAATATTTGATACAATTATTATTTATAAAAATATTAAAAATTATTCATTAATTTTTGATAAAATATATTTTTTTATACTGTAAGCAGTTTTTCTAGCTTCACGCATAGCTATAACAACAGTATCAGGACCATTTACTACATCTCCAGCGGCAAAAACACCATCTATATTTGTCATACCAAAAGGAGTATCTAATATTTTTATACAACCCCAATCATCTAACTCTATTAAATTATCATTTATAATAGGTTTAGAGCCAATAGCGGTTAAAGCTATTGTACAAGGAATTATAAATTCTTGTTCTGTGTCTAAATTTTTCACTTTTAAGCCAGTAAGTTTATTATCTTTACCTATAAATTCTAATGGACTACATCTCCACATAAAAGGTATGTTATCTTTTACAGCTTGTTCATATTCTTCATTAGATGCTGGCATTTCTTCTCTTGTTCTTCTATATACAACCGTTACATTATCAGTTAAAGTTTTAGCAGTTCTAGATGCGTCCATAGCAACATTTCCACCACCTATGACTAACACAGTATCTGAAGAAGAGATATTTATATTATTTTTAGCATATTCTGTTAAAAATTGATTAGCGTGAATAACACCGTGTAAGTTTTCACCATTAATATTAATAGATTTTGGCATATTTGCACCAGTAGATATAAAAATTGCATTATAATCTTTATTTTTTAATGTATTTATTGAAAAGTCTTTTCCTAATTTACTATTTAATATAAATTTAACACCTAAATTTTGTAGTTTTTCTATTTCTCTATCAACTGAATATGTAGCTAATCTAAATTTAGGTATACCGTAAGATAATATACCTCCAGCTTTTTCTTCCATTTCATATATATCCACATTAAAGCCTTCTTTAGCTAAAATATATGCACAGCTAAGACCAGCAGGACCAGAGCCAACTATGGCTACACTTCCTAAGTTATTAGATAGTTTTTCATTATTTATAAGGTTATTTTCATATGCATAATTTGCTATAAAATTTTCTATTTTACCGATATTTACTGGAGTTTTCTTTTTAGATAGCACACAGTTACCTTGACATTGTTTTTCGTGGTTACAAATTTTACCACATATGGCAGGCAGGTTTGTTTTTTCAGATAATATATTATATGCAAGTTTAATATCATCATCTACAACAGCCTTTATAAACCCAGGAATATTGTTTTGGATAGGGCAACCATTAACACAAAGAGGTTTTTTACAATTTAAACAACGTTTTGCCTCTTCTAACGCCTCTTCTTTAGTTAAGTCTAACACATCTAAATTTACAGTTTTATTTAACATATAGCACCTCTTATAATAAAATATTTTTTAATTTTTCTATTAGAATTTTGTTATATTCTTCAGAAAGTATGCAAAATCTAAAAAAACTATCGTCTAAAAACGTAAAATTTTTAGCATCTCTTATTAAAATATTTTCTTTTATTAGTTGTTCAAAAATTTTAGTAGATGTAGTTTTTTTATTTAAAATTTTACATAAAATAAAATTAGATTTACTTTTATAAAGCTTTAAATTTTTTAATGAAGAAAGTTCTTCAAAAATATATTTTTTTTGATTAAAAATTAAATTTTTAGTTTTTTCTATATAATCATTATCATTAAACATAGTAATACCTATTAGATTAGCAATAGAATTAACACTCCAAGGGTCTTTATACTTATTTATTTTAGATAAAATATTTTCATTTTTACAAATTCCATATCCAAGTCTTATACCGGGAACAGCAAAAAATTTAGATGTACCTCTTATAACAAAAAGATTATCATAATCTTTTACAAGAGATGTAGCACAAATATTTTCTTTATCAGATGAAAATTCGGCATAAGTTTCATCTATCATTAAAAATTTACATTTATTTAATATAAGTTTAATAGTATCATTGTCTATTCCAGTGCCAGTAGGGTTGTTTGGATTACATATAATAACTAAATCTATTGTATCATCTATACAATTTAAAAGCTTATTTACATTTAATAAAAAATCTTCATTTTCTTTTAAATTAAAAAAAGTTATATTACAGTTATTATTTTTAAGTTCTCTTTCATATTCAGAATAAGAAGGAGAAACAATAATAGCATTTTTAGGCAAGAGATTTTTTATAAATAAAGAAATAATCTCAGTAGCACCGTTACCAACAATAACGTGATTTATATTACAGTTACAATAATTAGATATAGACTGTTTTAAGTTTATATAATTTTTATCAGGATAAGTTGTTATAACATTTAAGTTATTTTTTACAACTTCCTTTATTTTATCAGACATACCTAATGGATTTATATTACCACTAAAATCTATAATATTTTTTTTAGGTATATTATATTTTTGTTCTATAATATCTAAATCTCCACCGTGCTCAAGCATATTTATCCTCCTTTATTTCAAAATTTATAGTCAATATATATATTAAATTAAAAATGTATTTATTTCAACAATTATTTGTATAAAAAGTTGATACTTTTACTAAAATCATTTATAATAGAAATAATACTATTTAGAAAATATTAGAAAGTTAAATTAAAGAAGGTAAAAAAATGGATTTAAAAGAATTTTTAGAATATCCTTTACCTATTATACAAATAGATATAGATAAAATTGCTATAAATATGAATGAGAAAAATAGTGGCGTTATAAATATTAAAAATGTAGGTGGGGGAACATTATTAGGTGATATTGTATCTAATACAGATTGTATAATATTAGATACAGAAGAATTTAGTGGTAACAATATAAGTATAGGATATAGCGTTGTTCCAGCTATATATTCTAGTGGAGATTTTATAAAAAGTGAAATAACTATAATATCTAATGGAGGCTCAATAAATATTCCTGTTTATATAAATATTTCTAATTTTGATTATTTAAAATGTAACCAAGAAAAAATTTATACAATAAAAGAATTTTATCAATACTATTTAAAAAATTATATTGAGGCTATAAGAGTTTTTTATTCTTATGATTTTATGATTTGGCTAAAAAATATAAATTATAAACATATAGATATTGTAGAAGAATTGTTAAAAGATGTAAATAAGCAAAGAGCAATAGATAATTTTTTTGTTTTATCTAAAATAAAAGAAAAAGCATATATAGAAATTTTACAAAAAAACTTTAGATATAAATACTTTAATACAAAATCAGATTCTGAAATAATAGGAACTATACCCATAAAGCTTATAGGTACAGGTTATTTTGAAGAAGACATTATATTAGAAGATGTAGATTTTATAAAATTAAATAAAAATAAAATAACAAATAGAGATTTTGATGAAAATGGTATTTTTAATTTAGAGTTTATAGTAATAAAAAATAAAATAAATAGCTTTTTTGAAAGAAGAAAAGTTATGTTTAATAAAACAAATGAAAATGTTATAATAGAAATTAGTAAAAAAAATCCAATAGAAATAATATTTGAAAGAAATTATTTTAATCCAACAGATAAAGGTGTGTTAAAAATCTTAAACAATACAGATGAAGATGTTATTATTGAAATTATGGCAAAAGATACATTTGTATTTTTTGAAGGTAAAAAGTATCTTATATCTAAATATACAGAAATAGGATTTGATATAAAATTGACAGGATTTTTAAAAGCTCAAATGGATTTTACTAAAAAGCCTAATATAGAAAGTGAGATACTTATAAAAGCTATTTTAGGTGATAGTATATATAAAATGCAAAAAAATATATATATTGGGAATAGTTTAATATAGGAGTATTAGTATGAAATTTATAGAAAAAAGCATTTATAATACAGAAAAACAATATAATAACAAAAAAAATAAAAAAAGACTTATACTGCTTTTAAATAGATATTATTTAGGCTTTTTAACTATGGATAAAATAGAATACCTTAACAAAGCCTATAACTGTTGTGCTGAATACTTAAATAAAAATAAATCAGATTTTGATATTTTGCTTGCTATATTTTTCTTTAGCATAAATATAGGTGATAAAGAAAAAATAGATTATTTTAATGGTAATATTAATAAATATAAAAAATATTTAAAAAATAATGACAAAGAAAAATACACTTTTTATTTATTTTTACAAGGATTAGTAAAATCTAATAAAGGTTCAATAAGAGGTACAAATAAGTATATAAAGGCTTTACAAGATATAGATAGTAATAGGTCTATATTATATACAGTATTTTTAAAAAGTAAAATTTCTAGCATAGATAGAGATATTATATTTTATATTGAAAAAATTAATGAAAACACTCATTGGAAAAACTTAGTGTTGTATAATATTTTTGAAAAAAGTTCTAAATTTATAAGTTTTGAAAAGGATACTTTAAAAAATTATATAAAATGGGCACTTTATAATGGAATAAATATAGAAAAGTCTATATCTAGATATGAAAGTAGTATATCACTTGATTATAGAGATAATATATTTAATCAAAAAATTTATAATGAATACAATATGGATTTTATATTATTAAAAATATGTGAGACATATCTTAAAAATAATATTCACAATAATTATAGCTATTTCTTTTTTAAAGAAGCTATAAATAGACAAATATCTTTAGATGGACTAAATACAAGTTATATAAAAGCTTGTTATAAAAACAATATGGAAGACATAGGGGTATATCCTATAAGTCAGTTTTTAAGCCAGTCTAACACAGATTTAGAGATAATGGCTTTTATATATTACATTATTTTAAGTGATAAAAAATATAGTCATTTAGTATCACAATATAAAAATAAAATTTTACAATATGGTTCATATTTTATAGAAAAAGGCTGTATTGGTAGATATTATTATACAATATATAAATATATGTTAGACTTTGTAAAAGAAAAATCTAAAGAAGAAAAGAAAATAATGGATATTTTATATCCTAATAATTTTTTATATGAAATTTATATAGAAGATAAAAATGCAAAAACTATTCTTATAAAAGACTATGAAATAGATAACATTAAAGAATATGATATTAAAAATAATACGGCTATTATAAGTGCAATTTCTAATAATTTTTATTATTATGTTTTTTCTCAAAACAAAAAAGATATATTAAACTGTAATATAAAAATAAAGAAACTTGTAGAGGGTACTAATGGAAAATATTTTTATAAATTTTATAAACAAGGTTATAAAGATAAATTTACACTAATAAATACAGTAAAATATTATTTAGACCATAAGGATTTTAAAAATATAAATATTGAATTATTAGAAAATTTGTCAAAAACAAATGATATATCAATAGATTTTAAAATGAAAATATTATTAACATTAGGAAATATTAATTTTTATAATAATAATTATGAACTAGCAACATTTTATTATAAAAAGGTTTTAGAAAAATATATAAATGATAAATATATAGATAATATTATTAAGTCTTATATAATATGTAAAGAGTATGAAAAATCTATAGAAATAATAAAGAAAAAAGCTCATATTTTAGATGATGATATATTATTTTATGCTATAAAGACTATAAGTGAAGAAGAAAAATATGACAGAGATATAGCAATATTTGCTTATGAACTTTTATTACGTTCTAAGATAGACAACCTTTTTATAGATATAGTTTTAAAAAACTATAAAGGTGGACTAAAAGAATGGATTGAACTTAGAAAAACTTTAGAAACAATAGGAGTTGTTAGAAAAGAAATAGATGAACACATATTAAAACTAACAATATACACTCATAGTATAAATTCATATAGTGAAGAAGTATTTATGAAATTATATAATGAAGATGTGGAAAATTTAGTGATAGAATATTTTTTAAACTATTGTATGTATGAGGCTTTTAACGGAGAATATAAATTTAGTGATGATACAATTTATATTATGGAATATATTTTTAAAGAAACTAATCATAACATAATAGGATATGCTCTTGCTCATATATATTTAAAAGAAAACTATAATTTAGAAAATAAGCATAGTATATTTAAAAAAATTATAGAAAATATGGAAAAAGAGCAAATTAATTTTAAAATATTTGAAAATAATAAAGACAAATTTAAAAACTTCTCGTATCTTTATAAAAATAAACCTTTTATTTATAATTCTTCGCCTGACAAAGATATTTATTTATACTATAAAAATATTAATCAAGATAAATTTTTATCTATAAAAATGAAGTATTTTAAATTTGGTATGTATATTGCTACTTTACCTATTTTTTATGGTGAAGATATAGAATATTATTTTGTAGAAAATATGAAAAATGGAAATATATCTACAAAAAGATTTTTTACCACTAATAGTAAAAATATAATATTTGAATTAGATGATGAATATTTTAAAATAAACAATGCTTTTATACACATTTATGAAGGAAAATATAATCAAGCGCATCAGGCAATAGAAGACATTATATTAAAAGATTATAATTTAAAAGGAAAGATATTGTAAAACTAAGGAGGAAATAAAATGGGAACATTAGGTCTTGATTTAGAAAGAGGATTATTTTTAGGAATAGATTTTGGAACAACAAACTCAGTTGTTAGTATATTTGATTTTAAAGATGGTGAGGTACAGACTATACCAATAGATGGAAGTAATATTTTTCCTACTGCTATACAATTTGAAACAGATATAGAAGATGAAAGTAAATTATCTAAAATATTTGGAGTTCAAGCTAAAGAGGCAGCTATGATATATCCTCAAAGCACAGTTTTATCTATAAAAAGATTTTTAGGTACAGATGAAAATATTGTAATTAACGTAGATGATAAAGAATTTACTTTTAAACCAGAACAAATAGCTGGAGAAATAATGGGATATTTAAAAAGAATGGCAGATGAATATGCAAGAGAAAAACTTAACATATCAGGTGAGTTTTCTGGTTGTGTAATTACAGTACCTGCAAACTCAACAGACAAACAAAAGAAAATGACAAAAGAAGCTGCTATATTAGCAGGGTTTGATGAAAATAGTGTATATTTAAGATTAGAGCCAGCTGCTGCTGCCATAAGCTATGCAGTAAATGAAAGAAAAGATAAAAAAGTTTTAGTATATGACTTTGGTGGAGGTACATTTGATGCTTGTATATTAGAAATAAAATTAGATGAAAACGATGAGCCTAATATATCTATTTTAAGCACATATGGTGATAACAATTTAGGCGGTAATGACGTAGATAAAATATTAGTAGATATGATTTATGAAGAATTTAAAAAGCTTACAGATAATGAAATAGACTTATTTGATGAAAATATAGACGATGGCGTTTCTAAAAGACAAAAGAAAGTTGCTTTAGTACGTTTAGCTCAAATGGCAAATCAAGCTAAAGAAAGATTATCTCAAGCAAAATCTACAAAAATAGTTTTAGCTCCATTTATACAAGAACCTAAAATCGTAAATATAAATATGGAAATAACAAGAGAAGAATTTTTAAACCATAAAAGAGTAAATAAACTTAATGATAGTGATGAAATATTTGCAAAATTTGAAGGTAAGTCTGTAATAGATATGATAAATGAAACTATTTTATGTGTAGATAAATCTTTAGAAACAGCAAAAATAAGCTCAGAAGATATAGATGAAATATTTTTAGTAGGTGGAAGTTCATCTATGCCTATTGTAAGTGAAAAAATTAAAGAAAAATTTAATAAAGAACCATTTAAGTCTAAAATTAGCCCAGCACTTAGTATATCTCAAGGAGCAGCTCATTATTGTAATATGATTATGATGCCTACTGTAAAAGGTCCTGTTGTTCACGAAAAGACAATACACCCAATAGGATTAGAAATAGCTGGTAGACGATTTATGGAAATAGTAAAAGCTGGTATGGATATACCTAAAGATAATCTTGTAGTAGAGGCTCCAGAACCGTTAGTTACTAACTTTGATAATGTAAGTAGTATGGCTATTGTTGTTTATGAAAATACTATACCAGATGATAGCAAAACAAATAACTTTGTTACTAATGAAGGTATGAAAAGACTAGCAGGGACTTCTTTAAGAGGAATTCCACAAGGGGCTAAAGGACAAGAAAAAGTTAAAGTAATATTTAGTATAAGTCCTGATAATATGCTTAAAGTTACTGCTAAAAGTATGAGCGATGATGGTATTGTTACAGAACTATCTGTTGATGAACTTTATTAATAAAAATATTGTATGAAGGGGGGAGCATATGTGTAAATCAGCCATAGAAATAGAGTTTCAAAAAATTTTTATGGAGCAAAGTTCCTTTAAACAAGAGTATGTTTTAATGCTTAAAGAAAAAATAAATTCTAATAATAAACAGTTAAAAAGAATTATTTTATCTATCTTTATGAATAATATATCAAATGGTAAAAGTTTAGCTTTGTTTGATGAAGATATTTTTAATATATATAAAACCATTATAGATAACTATATAAATTTTTTAAACAGAGCAGAAAATATAGAATTTAAGTTTAATAACGAAGTATTAAAAAATTTATCTGGAATAACCTCTGTGCTAAAAAGTCAAGTTAGCTTTTTTGGTGAAGATAAAGATGTAGAAATAAACCCTATTTATACAGAAAAGAAAACTATAATAACAAAATATATAGATAATGTTTATAAAAGTATAGACAATTTTAATAATATAGATATTTTTAATAATAGTATAGATATTAAAGATATAAAACAATATTTTATAGATGAAATTATAAAATATATAATGGATAGTTATAAAACAAATTTAATAGATTGTTTTAATGCTATTAATGATATAGAAAATAGAAAAGAAATAAAATATTTTAATGATGTACTTGAAGAAGAACGAGAAATTTTAGCATCTATAATAAAACTTCAAATAAAAGCTTTAGAAGATTTATGTAAAGATGAAACAGAAAAGGCATCAATAGAAAGTTTATTAAATCCTATAATAGAAACTTATCAACAAACAGGAAAAAGTTTTGAACTTCTTAATGAAAAAATAAAGACAATAAATAGGGGAATAGATATAGATTTTGAAACAGATAGTAAAGAAATAGAGCAAGTTATTTATAACATATATAAAGAAGTAAAATTGCCAGAAGATGAATATAAACAAAAAATATTAGAAATATTTGAACAATATTTATTAAACTTAAAAGAAAATATTATTTTAGAACAAAGAGAAAATATAGATTTAGCTAAAAGCCATATAGAAAACTCTTTAAATCTATCTAATAATATTAAAAATATGTTTAATCAAATAAGTCAATATATAAATGATAATAGAGAGTATTATAAAAATAGTGATTTATATAATATAATAGATGGAATATATGAAAGTATTAGTATTAAAGTTGATAATATACAAGAAAAACAAGATGAAGTGTTTTTAAATAAAGATAAAATATATTTAGATATAGATAACAATTTAAACAAAATTAAAAATCTTAATATAGAATATGATTTTAATACTATTTATGATAGTTTAAAAAATGATTTTAATTTAGACCAAATTAAAAACCATATAAATACAAAATCCATAGTATCTAGTTTAGAAAAATTATATAGCCCTTATATAAAAAAAATAGATGAGTTTATAAAAAATACTATTTTATTTGAAATAAGCACATTTCAAGAAATAATGTATTATTCTGTTGTAAGGCTTAGAGAATGTGAAGATGAAAAAATAAAAGATTTTACTAAATATATAGATAATATGGAGTATAAAATAGAAAACACATTAATAGAAAATAGTATTTTACCAATAAAGCCAAATCCTCACGATATGTTTGACCCAAAAGAGCACGAAGTTTTATTAGCAGAAAAAAATGAACAATTTTTAAAAGGACAAATAATAAAAGTTGTAAATTATGGCTATAAGAAAAAAGATAAAGGTATTATAAAAAGAGCTACTATTATAGCAGCAAAGTAGGGGTTTTATGATTAATGAAAATAAATTTATTATAGGTATAGATTTAGGAAATTTAACATCAACAATATCTTATTTTGATTTTAATCAAATGGATATAGAGGTTGTTGATATTAGTGGGGGATATGGCAAGGTTAGTGTACCAACTGTTGTTTCTTACAATATAGATACAGAGGATTGGATTTTTGGTGAATATGCTATATTAAGTAAAGGCTTTGGTAATGAACTTATAATAGAAAATATAATAGATAATCTTGGAAAAGGATTAACTTATACAGTTAATGATAAAAGCATAAGTTTAACTCTTGTACTTAGTAGATTTATACTATTTTTAATAGAAAATATAAAAAATATTAACCCTAATGCTAATATAGAAGGTATTGTCTTATCTACGTCATCTTATACTAACCAAAATATTATTAATGATATAAAAGAAGCATTTAAACTTGCTAATATAGAACATTTGTTATTAAAAATAGCTAATGATAAAGAGTGTATACTTAAAAGTTATTTTTATGAAAATGATATTTTTGGAGATAAAATAATAATTATTGATTATAGTAACAGACAGCTTAGAGCATCTATTTATAAAATAGAAGAAGAAGGCAAAATAAGCTGTATAAAAACATATTTTAAAGAACATATAGGTCAACAAAGATTATTTAACATAACTAAAAATTTAATAGTAAAAAAATTTTTAGAAGAAACTGGGAAAAATGAACTTACAGAATATGAAAAAAATAATTTAGACTCCTTTGCATATCAACAGTTTGATATTATATTTCAAAAACAAATATTATCAGACATAAAATTATATTATAACTTTTTTTATCCACCTTTTCAAAAAATAATAACTAAACAAGAGTTATTTGATATAATATCCTTTTTTGAAAAAGAAATAAATATATTTTTTAATGAATTATTTGAAAATATAGATATTAAAGAAAAAGAAATAAAAAATATTATATTATCAGGTGGAGGTATAGAAATAGATTTTATACAAAAATTTATAAAATCTAGATTTAATTTAGAAAAAAGTTTTAAAGGTAAGGCAAAAAGATTTATATCAGATGGAGCTTGTATAATTGCTTGTCAAGAAATGGGAGTACTGCCTAAAGACAAAATGTACATTGAGGATTTAGACCAAATAAAGTATAATATAGGAATATTTATCAAAGATTTAGACAATTTAAAATTTAATCCTTTTGTATATGAAAATAGCTTTATATGGCAAAATTTTGATAAAAAAGTTTTTTCTTTAATAAATAATAAAAACCTAGAGTTTGATATAGTTTTAGAGGAGAATAATGATTTTAAAACATTATCAAATATAAAAATAGACTTAAATCAATATGAAGATTTTAAAGATAGAGATATTAAAACTATAAGATTTTTAATGTATGTAGAGTTTAAAAGTCAAAAAGAAATCATTTTTAATATAGAAGATTTTGGATTTGGAGAAATATATCCAAAGACAAATTTTAAAAAACAATTTATAATAAACATAAGCTAAAGAAAAAGAGGTGAGATATATTGAAATGGACAGAATATAAGAAGCAAATAGAAGAAAATAAAAGCTTATCTGAAGACTATTATATATTAGGTATAGACCTTGGTACTACAAACTCTATAATAAGCTATTGGGATATGATTAATGAAAAACCAGAACCTATTGACATAAGTAATGGATTTGGTAAAATACCTATGCCATCTGTTGTTCAATATAGAAAGGACGAGGAGGGTGAAGGTGAATGGGTTATAGGTGAAGAGGCCTTTCGTTCTATGAAAATATATCCTGAGTCTACTATACGTTCTATAAAAAGAAAAATGGGAACTAATGAAACAGTAGAATTAGATGGTAAAAAATATTTACCAGAAGAAATATCAGCAAAAATATTAATAGAGCTTATAGAACATTGTAAAAGTCTAAATCCTAAAGCAGAGATAGCAGGGCTTGTTGTATCTGTTCCTTATGACTTTGATGATGCAGCCAAAAAAGCTACTATGAAAGCCTGTGAAATAGCTGGTATATCAGAAAAGCTTATTTGTCTTATAGAAGAGCCAAAAGCAGCAGCTCTTGCATATAATTTTAGACACCAATTAAGTCAAGATGAAAAAATAATGGTATTTGACTTTGGCGGTGGAACATTAGATATAACTTTGTTTAATGTATTAGAAAAAGACGATAAACATATAAAGCTACAAGTTATAAGTGAAGGTGGAAAGGCTTATCACGGTGGAGATAATGTAGATGAGTATATTTTAAATAAATGTTATGATTTTATAGAAGAAAAAGCAAATCAAAAAAGAGAAGATTTAAGCCCTGAAAATATGGTTGAACTTATTTCTCGTGCTAGAGAGTCTAAAGAACGACTTTCTGGCGTAAAAGCTTTTAGAATACCATTTACATTTTGCATACCACCTTTTGTAGAACAGTTGACAAGAGAAGATTTAGAAGAAATAATAAATCCATTTATAGAAGAAACTAGAAAGCTTGTTTTAAAGGCTTTAAGAGAGGCATATACAGGAGCACTTAATCCGGATGATATAGACAGAGTTTTATTAGAAGGTGGATCTTCTCAAATGCCGTGGGTTAAAGATATGCTTATAGGTATTTTTAATAATGAAAGTAAGATTTATACCTCTGAACGTCCAGCCCTTGATATATCACTTGGAGCCACATATTATGCAGCTATGAAAATGGGACTTTTATCATCTCAAGATATAGAAAGTGAAAAAATGTCTATTGAATTTGAGGTTACTGTACCTCACGACATAGGATTAGAAATAGAAAATAACGGAGTTAAATCTTTTTATACAATGATTAGAAGAGGGACTCCTTATGCACTTGCTAAAAAAGAACAAATTTTTACTCTTTCTGGTATAGAAAAAGAAGATATGACTAGCTTTAGCTTAAAAATTATGGAAAGAATAAACAAAGAGGACACCATTGAAAAATGTAAACTCATAGGTGAAGTTTTAATAAAAGACTTACCAGAACGACCTAGTGGTAAAACTAGACTTAACATAACCTTACAAGTAGAAGAAGAAGGGGGACTTGTTAAAGGGTCTGTCACAGATATGGGATATGGTACAGAATATGAACCTTCTGGATATAGTGAAAGTTTTGACCCAAGTAGATTTAATAAAACAGTTTTGGAGGGCTAAAAAAATGGCATACTTAGGAATAGATTTAGGTACAACAAACTCTGTTGCTACCATATATAGAGATAAAGATGATAGTATAGAAATAGTAAAAATAGATGGTACAGATGAAGTTTTACCTTCAGTTGTAAATTATCCTACATTAGAGGGTGAAGAGGTAATAGTAGGTTCTGAGGCTAAGCTTTCTTCTATTATATATCCAGAAAGTACAGTTATTTCTATAAAAAGAAAAATTGGTACAGATAACAAAATAATTATAAATGGAGAAGAAAAAACACCAGAACAAATTAGTGCTGAAATATTAAAAAAATTAAAAAAATCGGCAGAAGAACAATCAGGAGAAACTTTTGACGAGGTTGTTATAACCCACCCGGCGTATTTTAATGACAGACAAATATTCGCTACAAAACAGGCAGGAATATTAGCAGGATTTAAAAATGTATATCTTTTATCAGAACCATTGGCTGCTGCTATTGAGTATGGATATAAACAAGGATATGCTCAAACATTACTTGTATATGACTTTGGTGGTGGTACATTTGATGCTTGTGTATTAAAGGTTAGTATAGATGAAAATGGAGAAGAAATTTTTCAAGAACTTTCTGATGTAGGTGATATGAATCTTGGTGGAGATGACTTTGACGCCGAACTTATAAGATTTATGAAAGAAAAGTTTAAAGAAGATAACAACATAGATATAGATACACTTGATGATTTAAGCAGAAAAACTGTCATTCAAAAGTTAAAACAAGAGGCAGAACAAACAAAGAAAAAATTATCAGGCACAAGTAAAGTTTCTATAAAAATAAATCCACTTATTATACACGAGGGTGTGCCTAAAAATTTATCAGTTGATATAACAAGAGAAGATTTTGAAGCACTTATAAGAAAGTATGTAGAAAGAAGTAGAGAAATATTAGAAGAAGCCTTAAAAAGAGCTAATAAAGAACCAGATGAAATATCTAAAGTTATACTTGTAGGTGGCTCTACACTTATACCAATGGTTAAAAGAATGGTAGCAGGATTTATTAAAGAACCATATAGAGCAACAGACCCAGCTAAAAGTGTAGCTATGGGTGCAGCTATTTATAACTATCTTATACACTTACCTAACAGAAACGTTAAAGTAGGACAAATTACAAGACAAATTTTAGGCACAGAGGCTATAATAAATATTGATACAATGGAGCGAGGACTTATACCTATTATACCTATGGGAAGTCCTATTCCTAGCAAGTTTTCAGATTCTAAATTTTCTAATGCAAATGGTGCTAGTACCGTTGCCGTTGATGTTTATCAATGGGAACAAGGTAATGAAGAAAACAAAAAATATATAGGAACAGCTATTTTAGACGGACTTAAAGGTACTTCTCAAATAGAAATAACTTATGCTATTGATGAAAATAATCTTTTTGAGGTATATTTAAAAGATATAAATACAGGAAAAATAAAAATTAAAGAATTTGATAGAACAAAGTTTTCTGCACCACCTAAAAAGGATAATTCTATGCCAACAGGTTCAGAAAATGTTAATATAACATTTTTAATAGATACGACAGGAAGTATGGATAGCTATATAAATGGTGTTAAAGATAGAGCCATTGAGTTCTCTAACATTTTAAGTGAAAGAGGAGCTAAATTTAAGCTTGGACTTATAGGATTTGGAGACTTAAATGAAAAAGAAAAACCTAGTGTTTATAATTTTACAGATGATGTTGAAAAATTTAAACGTCAAGTTAAAAATATACCTAGAACATATGGTGGAGATATACCAGAATCTTCTCTTGATGCTTTAGAAACGGGTGTACAACTTTTAGAAAACTCTGTTTTAGATGCTGGTAGCCAAAATATATTTATATTAATAACAGATGCACCACCACACGTACCAACAAAAAGTGGTAAAAGTGTAGAGGCTATTTGTAATATGTTAAAAGAGGCTAAAGTAACAACATATGTGGTAGCAAGACGTGATAAAGAAAGTTTAAAATCCTTTGACCCAGTTACAATTCCAAATGGAAAGTATTATGACTTAAATGATAAATTTTATGATATATTAGATAACATAGCTAGAAGTATAACTGAGTTAATAAGACTATAAGAAGGTGTGTGTATGGAAGCTAGCTTAAAGCTTAGTATGGCAGAAGATAGAAAAATATCTCCATACAGACTTACAAATGGAATAAATATTTATTCAATAGAAGAGGCAATATATCTTTTTTATAAAAATTTTAAAGAGTATAGTACAGATTTTTTTGAAGATAAGTTTATAAATTGGGTATATAACGAGCTTTTAAACATAGATATTGCCAATAAGTTGTTAGATATAAAAAGACAACAAAGTTTTTATCAAAAAAGTATAGACTTTTTAACACTTAATAATTTTTATACACTAGAAGAAATAGAAAATATTTCATTAGAACTTTTTAATTGGGAAAAAAGAGGGCAAGTAGAACGAAAAAAAATAAAAGGTGACAGACTTTTTAAAGAAAATATGTTTGAAAAGGCTATTGAAAGCTATAAAGATGCAATAGATTTTGATATTTCAAATCCTATTTTATATAACAATGTAGGTATTTGTTATATAAGACTTAAAAAATATGATTTAGCTTTAATATATTTAAAAAAAGCTATAAATATAGACCCTAACAACATAGATATAATATTTAATATTATAGAATTATTAATAGAAAAAGAAGACTTTGAACAAGCAGAAGAATATATAAATAATATAGACGAAAGTATGATATATAATAAATACTACTATTTAGGAGAACTGTATTTTAAACAAAAATATTATGATAAATCTAAAAGTTCATTTGCTAAAGCATATTTATTTAAAAAATCGGATAATATATTATTAAAATTTGCTAATTGTTATATAAAACAAGGATTATATGATAAAGCTAGCAAATGTCTAGAAAGTATAGAAGATAATAGTATTGATATTTTAATAGACAAAAGTGATATATATGAACAATTAAATAATATACCTATGGCTATAAAAGCTATTGAAAAAGCTAATTTTTATGATAGAAATAATTATATTTTATGGCTTAAATTAGCAAAATATTATAGACAAGAATACAATCTTTTAAAGGCTGAAGGAGCCATATATAAAGCATATACATTAGCTCCTGATAATGAACAAGTATTATTTGAGCAATCTCTTATTAAAAAATCTCAAGGTAAATTTAAAGAATATCAAAATATTTTATCTAAAATAGTGCAAAAAGCCAGTGAAGATTATAGAGAAAATTTGCATATTAATAGTAATAATAAATAAAAATAAATATTTTAATCAAAAGCTAGTTATTTATATAAAATACTAGCTTTTATTTATGACTTTATTTTTTAAAATAAAATTTATAAACTTACTTTTTGTTTTAAATCGTGGGAATTTATAAAATTACCACATTCTTGAAGAAAAATAATAGGAATAGCTGTTTCTTTTGATACTAAAGTATCAAAAAAACTAATTGATACAAAGTATCAAAAAATTTGTTATTACATTAAATATGATTTATTATTTAGAAATAAAATTGTTTAAAAATCTTTTTAAGAAGAATAATATAAATAGATTATTAATTTATTAAAGTATAAAAATATTAATAATTATTTAAAAATTTGCATATATACAAATTTTATGATAAAATTATAAAAAATAATATACAAAGGAGAGATTTTTAATGGAAATACACACGGTGGGTATTTTATCTTTACTTCCACCAATAATAGCTATTATATTAGCACTTAAAACAAAAGAAGTTATATCTTCACTTATAATAGGAATTTTATCTGGAACATTAATATATTCTATATATGATACAGATGGCATTGTACAAATAGGAGCAAGAACTGTTGAAGTTACTATAAAACTTATGTCAGAGAAATTGTCAGAAAATAGTTCCATTATAATATTTTTAGGATTACTTGGTGCTATAGTTGTGGTTGTAACAAAAGCTGGTGGGTCTAAGGCATATGGCGAATGGGCTGTAAAAAAAATAAAGTCTAGAAAAGGAGCTCAATTATCAACATTTATATTAGGTATAATAATTTTTATAGATGATTATTTTAACTGTTTAGCAGTTGGTACAGTAATGCGCCCTGTTACAGACAAATATAAAATATCTCGTGAAAAATTAGCTTATATTATAGATGCAACTGCAGCTCCTATATGCATAATAGCTCCTATTTCTTCGTGGGCAGCATCTGTTACATCTCAAATGAGTGACGTGGGATTAAATGGTATACAAGATTTTGTAAAAACTATACCATTTAATTTATATGCACTATTAACTATTGTTATGGTTTTAATAGTTAGTTTAACAAAAATAGAATTTGGTAAAATGGCAGAATGTGAACGATTATCACTTAATGGTAATAAAAATGAAGATTTTGAAGAAGTAGATGAAGATGATGAACTTAGTAAAATAACTATATCAGAAAAAGGTACAGTTTATGATTTAGTAATACCAATATTAGTTTTAATATTTTCTTCTATAATATCTATGCTTTATATAGGTGGATATTTTAATGGTGGTATGACTTTATCAGAAGGATTTGGTAACACAGAGGCAGGACCAGCTCTTGCTATAAGTGGGTTCTTTACATTAATAGTTACTTTCTTCTTATTTGTACCACGAAAAGTGCTATCTTTTAAAGAATTTATGTCAAGTATAGCAACTGGTGTAAAATCTATGGTGTCAGCTTATATAATACTAACATTAGCGTGGACTATAAGTGGTGTTTGTAGAGATTTATTAGATACAGGTGGATATGTAGGCGGACTTGTAGCAGGTTCTAGCGTAGCAGGTATGTTAATACCAGTTGTAGCATTTTGTGTATCAGGTTTACTTGCCTTTTCTATGGGTACGTCGTGGGGTACATTTGGTATACTTATACCTATAATAGCAGTTGTTTGTCAAAATACAGCACCAGAACTTACTATTATATCTTTATCGGCTGTTTTAGCAGGGTCTGTATTTGGAGATCATTGTAGCCCTATATCAGATACAACTATTTTATCATCTACTGGAGCTAGATGTAACCATATAAGCCACGTTTCAACTCAAATACCATATACTTTAGTAGTTGCTTTAAGTTGTGTTGTAGGATATATTGTAGCAGGATTAACCTCTAATTTGTTACTAACGTGGATTTTTGCATTAGTAACTATGCTTATAATATTATTTATTTTATATTTTAAAAGTAAAAAAGAATTAGTTAAAAAATAAAAAATGTTAAAGTGTCAAACATAGGTTACACTTAAAAGATTTTTTAACAAAGATAAGAATGAGTATAAAATAATGCTATCTTATCTTTGTTAAATTTGTTGATATAGTAGATTTATATATAATTAAAATACACCTAAATACTGTTCTACTACTTGATTAGGTGATTTAAACTCTAAACAAGTTTTTATATAATTGTTTGATTTAACTTGATATTTAGCTAATTGTTTTCTTCCATCTTCTAAATTAAACATTTTTAAATTTTTATAAAATCTCTCACTATCTTGTCTATGTTGGCGTTCTACCTTTCCATTATGTCTTGGTGTAGCTATTCTTGTTCTTGTATATTTTATATCTAATTTTCTTAATATCATTTCAAACATTGTTTGTCCCTGTTCTTTTCTTTGAAGATTAGTAAATTCAACTCCATTATCTGTTTGTATCTCTCTTATTATAAATGGGAATTTTTTTATTAATTCTAATATAAATAAGTAAGATGTATAAGTAGACTTTTCTTCATATATTTGCCTATAACACCAT